>JAUZQM010000052.1 GCA_030950985.1 Mariprofundaceae bacterium
GCGGCTTTAGCCGCGCCCTGATATAGTAATTTAAGTATGAAAGATGCTTTTTTCGTCACCCTCGCGAAGGCGGGGATCCATCGTCTCAATCACGATTTTCCTTGGGTGGAAGCCTAATCTAAATGTCGTATTCATACTTGAACTACTGTACTTTATTTTGCGCGGCTAAAGCCGCACCCCCAGAGTCATGAACACACAGCAACGTTCATCCCTGAAATCCGATGAAAAGATCATGGTATGCGTAACATCAGTTCTTAAATCCATGATTTAAGAGCTTGTTCCGTTTTAAAAGGGAAGCCCCATAATCGAAGGTTTTGGGGACTATCCGCAGTGCTGGCTTCGAGTTAGCTTCGCGGCATGATCAAAATATATATACATAAGCTTGAACATTGGTTGCTGATGCATGAAAATTTATACCTTGGATTTCTTGCTGTTTTTGCAGGTGTTTTGGTGGGTTATGGCGTTTTAGGGCTACGTTTTGGGATTGAGTGGGTCAGTGTATTTTGGACGGGTGAGCAAACATGGTCGGCTGCACTGGGCAATATTTCGTGGTATATTTATTTGTTAGCTCCTATTGCTGGGGGATTGATTATTGGTTTCATCAATGTCTATTGGTTACCGAAAGGCGAAGCGCGTGTGATTCCGGGGGTGTTGGAAGCATTATCAGAGCGTGGTGGTCGGATTAGTTTTCGCAAAACGGTTGGCGAAATGACCAGTAACATTATTTCCGTGGGAAGTGGTGCATCGATGGGGCGTGAAGCTCCTTCAATTGCTTTAGGTGGGGCATTGGCATCGTTGCTTGGGCAACTTTTTAAGCTTTCTGAAAAACAAATACGAACCTTGGTGGGCTGTGGCGTGGCAGCAGGTATCGCGGCAGCATTCAATGCACCGATCGCAGGTGTGCTGTTTGCTTTGGAAGTCATTCTTACCGATTATGCGGTAAGTACATTCACCCCAATTGTACTGTCTTCGGTGATTTCAACGGTGATTACACGGGCTTACTTGGGCAATATCACCACATTTAGTATTCCTGATTTTACATTGGTTTCAAGCTGGGAAATCCCGATGTACATCTTATTGGGTGTTGCATGCGGTTTATTGGCAACAGTCATCTTAAAGGCTTTACCTCAAGTTCGACATTATTTTGAACAACATGTAAAAAATCCCATGTTTAGACCTGCGATTGCGGGTTTACTGTTAGGGCTGTGCGCTTTATTGGTGCCAGAAGTGATGTCCATTGGTTATGGCACGGTTGAATCGGTGTTATCGGGTTCTGTTCATCATGAATTACTTGGCTTGACGGTGCCTTTGTTGTTATTTTTAGCCGTGTTGATTGTCAGTAAATGTGTGGTCAGTGTGATTTGTGCGGGTGGTGGTTTTGGTGGAGGTATGATTGGCTCTTCGGTTTTTATTGGCATTATGATGGGTGGATTTTTGGGACTGATTGTTCACGGTATCTTTCCAACCGTATCAGAATCTTATCAAGCGTATGCTTTGGTCGGTGCGGCAGCCATGGTGGCGGCGATGTTACAAGCCCCGATGAGTTCCATTTTGATGATTTTTGAACTATCAGGTAATTATCAAGTGATGATGCCATTGATGGCGGCATGTGTGGTTGCAGCGTTGGTTAAACGCGCTTTTGGAACAGAATCAGCGGTGACAGAAGCGTTAAAAGAACGTGGCATTGAAACCGATTGGGGACTGGAACGTTCGTGGATGCGCGCTATTCCTGTCAAACGTATTCCTTGGAAAGCAGTGCCAAGCATTTCCGAACATGCTCGTTTGGAAGAATTAAAAAAAGCATATGTTCAATCAGGTAAGGGCTGTGTTCAGGTCGTGGATGATGATGGCTGTATGATTGGCATTATTACCTTTGCCGATTTGCAATCGTGGTTGCTTGATCCTTCGTTGGATCAAGTGGTGGTCGCAGCAGAAATTGCCAATCGAAAAGTATTAACGATTTCTGAAAATGATAGTTTATTGGATGCCATTGCACTGTTGGATCGCGTAGAATTTGAACAAATGCCCGTGGTTTCAGGGGATAATCCGCGTAAGGTTTTAGGGCTTTTATCGCGCAATGCTATTTTTTCAACCTATCATAAAATGATTGTGAAACACGGCGAAGCAATGGAGAATACACATGTTTGATTTGAATACTGCTCAACAGCAAGCGGTGGAAGCAGGCGATGGTCCACAATTGATTCTTGCGGGCGCGGGTTCTGGGAAAACACGCACGATTGTCCATCGTATTGGCCATTTGATTGCCACAAAACGCATTGCACCACATCGTATTCTTGCCGTGACGTTTACCAATAAAGCGGCGGCGGAATTAAAAAATCGTTTGTCGATTTTGATGGGTGATGATGCAGGCGTTCTTTCTGGGACATTCCATGCTTTATCGTTGCGTTTTTTACGTCGTTATGCCGATGCTTTGGGATTTCCTAAATCATTTCAGGTGATTGATTCAGATGACCAACGCACCTTGGTGAAACGCTTGTTGAAAGGTCGAAATATTGCTTCCAGTAAATTACACCCGTCCTATTTAATAGGCTGGATTGAGCAATGCAAACATGAGGGTTTATTGCCTGAACAAGCACCTGAACAAATGTGGAGTGGCATTGATTTGCGTGAACTCTATGTGGAATATCAACGGCAGCTGCGTGAATTGGAACGCATGGATTTTTCAGATTTAATTTTGAATACCGTCTGTTTATTGCGCAATCACCCTGATATTTCAGCAGCACTCCGTTGTCGTTTTGATCATGTCTTGGTGGATGAATACCAAGATACCAACCCTGTGCAGCATGAATGGTTAACCCTGTTGTGCGCTGAACATCATAACTTAACGGTGGTTGGGGATGATGATCAATCCATTTATGGCTGGCGTGGTGCTGATGTGCGGCATATTTTGGAGTTTGAACATCTTTGGGTAGGCGTGACCGTGGGCGTGCATCGTTTGGAAGAAAATTACCGCTCAACACCGTCTATTTTGAAACTTGCCAATGCCGTGATTGATCATAATAACAATCGACATGCCAAAATCTTGCGCGCAACGCGTGAAGATGGATTGCAACCTGCATGGCGAATCTGCAATGATGAATATGATGAAGCACGGCAAATCAGTGTTTTTCTGAAAAAACAGCGCAATAAGGGTGTGCCGTGGGATGATATGGCGGTGTTGTACCGTTCCAATCGCCAATCATTGGCTTTAGAACAACTGTTTCGACGTGAAAACATGTCCTATCAAATCATTGGTGGTGTAGGTTTTTTTGAACGCTTAGAAATCAAAGATGCATTAAGCTTTTGGGCGCTACTCAATGGTTGTGCAGATAGCATGCACTTGTTGCGTGTCGTCAATAAACCCAAACGTGGCATTGGTTTGAAAGGTCAGCAAGACATCATGGCGCAACTGGCTTCTTCGGGTCAACGTGCAGCGGATTGGTTGAATACATTGGCGGAAGCGGATGCTGTGGGCGCAGCAAAGAAATTGCAGCCTTTGGCGCAGCTATTGGTTCGTTTGCGTGTCAATAGTGAAGCTATGGCTGATCGTGGTTTGATGGCACTGTTGGAGCAAACATCTTATATTGATAGTTTGCAATCGTTTGGTGAGTTGGAAGCAGAATCACGTTTGGATAATATTCGCACCTTACAATCCTATATTGAAGTCACCATGCAAGAGGATGTCACACCGATTGAAGTGATGGATCGCGCGGCACTGTTGCAATCGGGTGAGGAAGATGCACAAGAAGATGTGCCTAAAATCAATTTAATGAGTTTACATCGCGCCAAAGGTTTGGAGTTTGATACGGTGGTGGTGGCAGGTGTTGAAGAAGGTTTATTGCCACATCAACGGGCTTTGGATGAGGGTGAAACAGGTATTGCTGAAGAACGTCGCTTGCTTTATGTGGGAATCACACGGGCAAAGAACGCCTTGCTTTTAACCTCGGCACGCCAAAGAAAAGTGTTTGGTGATATGCATTACCCCTTGCCAAGCCAGTTTATTAAAACATTACCTGAAACTGTTTTGCACCGTGATTTAAATCAGCAAATAATGTCTTCGACTGCTTCGGCTGCTGTAAGGAATCATGATTCAGGTTTGCTTGTAGGGTGTTGTGTCTCACACCCTAGTTTTGGTGAAGGGATTATTTTATCGTTGGAAGGTAGTGGCGATGCAACGCGTGTTTCGATTGAATTTGAACGAGTGGGACTTAAACGCTTGATGTTAAAATATGCGGCATTGAGTGTGGTATCATAGCTTTACTAAAGGTGATGGTCAGGTACGATAGCGAATAAACTTAAGCACTAATTTTACGCATGCCGTCATTCCCAAGTGTTTCTATTGGGAATCTCCATGCAAAGCTCCCTGATAAACGATTTTGGGGATGACCTTTGTTTTTCATCAAGGTGCGTAACATCAGTGAATCAAAGAGAGTGTGAATCATGACCGTGCAAGTTAATGATATTAAAAAACTAATTATACAAGCCTTGCCTGATGCCAAAGTGGATGTGCATTGTTATTCAGGTGATGACCACTTTGAAGCTGTGGTGGTTTCTTCTGCATTTGCTGGTAAAAATCGGGTGTCGCAACATAAAATGGTCTATGCGGCTTTGGGCGACCATATGCGTGCGGCAATTCATGCTTTGGCACTGACAACAAGCGCACCAAAAGAGTGATTTTTAGGAGAATACATGTCAAATACAATTTTGAAACAAATCGATGATGTCGTCAAAGGCAATGATCTTGTGTTATTTATGAAGGGAACCCCACAAATGCCTCAATGTGGTTTTTCACAAAAAATAGCGGGTATATTGAATGACTATGGCGTGCCTTATGCCGCAGTGAATGTGTTGTTGGATAATGCGGTTCGCCAAGGCATTAAAGAATATGCGGATTGGCCAACGATTCCTCAAGTGTATGTGAAAGGGGAATTTGTAGGTGGCTGTGATATTGTCTGTGAAATGCATGAAAATGGCGAATTGAAGACGTTGTTAGCTCCGTTACAGTCGGATGAAAAAGTAGTCAAAGAATGATGGGTCAAATAGTTTGCTTTACAGCCTTAAAGCATCTATATTTATAAATACGAATGATATATTTCTTCTTTTTTTCTAAGCGCGTGCAAGGCTGCATCTGCAATAGGTCAGAGCAATAAATGGCTGGCGCGAATTTAGGTCACCGTTTATCCCAGAAACTTGGGCAGCGTCTTGCTTTAACACCGCAACTGACACAAAGTTTAAAAGTGTTGGCGATGAGTTCAATGGAGCTTGAGGCTTATATTGACGAGTGTTTAGAAAGCAATCCATTGCTTGAAGTCGATCCAAATATTCAACAAAGAGATTTGGCGGCAGAAAAAAATCAACCCGAAGCCAATGCTTCAACCGCTGATACAGAATGGAAACAAGAAGGTGATGAGCGTTGGGAAAGCATGTATGCCAATACACGTCGAGAAGGGACTGAGAATTTAGAGGAACAGTGGACAAACGAGCAAAGTCTTGGTGAATCCTTACATGAGCAAATCAATCAGCAGCCAATGCAGGATGTTGAACGGGCGCTTGGGCATGCATTGATTGATTCCTTGGATGACGATGGATATTTTCGTAGTGACCCTCAAGAATTGGCAGATGCGCTGGATGTGTCAGCGGAACAGGTGACGCAATGCCTTGAACGCATTGTTCATGAATTAGAACCAGCGGGTATTGGCGCGCGTGATTTGACAGAATGTTTGCTTTTGCAATTGGTCGGGGTTGATGTTGCAACCCGTGTATCACGTCGTTTATTGTTACATTTCACAGAATATTTAACCGATGAAGATGAAAAATTAGCTGAAAAGGCAGCTTGTTCTATCGATGATATTGGTTTGGCGCGGCAACGTATGAGTCATTTGGATCCTTTTCCAGGGCATGGTTTACGCGAAGAACCCAATATTTATGTGCGCCCTGAAATTATTTTCCGCAGCTTGAATAATGGCGACATTGAAGTTGAAATTCCACAGTCGGGATGGCGGGGCATTCGCATGAGCAAGCAGTGGAAGGAGCATACATGGAAAGGCCCAGATCGTGAATTTATGACCCATGCAAGCCAAGAAGCCAAGTGGTTGATGTATGCCTTGGATCAACGCAGTGAAACGTTGAAAAAAGTGGGGTTATATCTCGCGAAGTGTCAGCGTAATTTTCTTTGTCATGGAATTTTAGGCTTGAAACCATTGACCTTGCAAAATGTGGCGGAGAAAGTGGGTTTGCATGAATCCACGATTTCCCGTGTGACGCATGGTAAATATGCACAAACACCGCTAGGATTGATTGAGTTACGACGTTTCTTTTCTTCAGGTTTGCCAACCCGAGGCGGAGGTATGATTTCTGTGTACCGTGTTCAACAACGCCTGAAGACATTGATTCAATTTGAACCCATAGGAAAACCTATTTCTGATCAGGCAATTGCTGATCGTCTTGTGTCGGAAGGTATTGAGATTGCAAGACGCACGGTTGCCAAGTATCGTGAACAACTTGGGCTGCCACCAAGCAGTCAAAGAAGGCGTGCTTCTCAAGCGCGTAAATCTCAAGTACGGAGGTAGTATATATGCAAGTATCCATAACAGGTCACCATGTCGAACTGACAGATGCGATGAAAGGCTATGTGAATGATAAATTACAACATCTCAAACATTCGTTTGATCATGTTGTTGATGTTCATGTCGTGTTATCCGTTGAAAAATTTCGCCAAAGTTGTGAAGTTAGTATGCAAGTGAGTGGTATCAATATTCATGGCTCCCATGAGACTGATAACATGTATGCTTCAATCGATGGTGTGATGGATAAGTTGAACCGTCAATTGAAACGTTATCGTGCGAAATTGCGTAAACGTCAAATTCAACAGGGTCAACGTAAAACCCGTGATATCAAAGTATCGTATCGTGTACTTGATTTGAAGTCGGATCAGGAAGAATTGTCTGAATCCGATACGCCGAATATTTTAAATCATGAAGTATTGGAAGCACATACCATGAGTATTGATGAGGCAGTCATGCAAATGGAATTGGATGATAAAAAGGATGTCTTGTTGTTTACAAATGCAGAGTCATCCGCACTCAATGCCTTGTATCGACGTTCAGATGGTGCATTGAATTGGATTGAACCTGAATCTGCCTGAAAAAACTATCTAAGGAAGTTATGATGATTCCAGTTGAGCAAATTTTATTAAATCCAACATCGCATAGTAAGCGTGCTTTACTTACAGAGGTGGTTGGCATTTTGCCAGCGTTAGATCCTGACCCAGTATTGGCACTCATCATGGCGCGTGAACGTTTAGGTAGTACGGGTATCGGTCATGGGGTAGCGATACCCCATAGCCGTATGCCTGATTTGGCACATCCTGTCATTGCATTGGCTAGGCATGTTGAAGGTGTTGATTTTGATGCCATTGATAATCGCTTGGTACATATTGTCGTGCTTCTTTTGGTGCCAGATGATGATTCCAGTAGTCATCTTGAACTTTTGGCAAAATTGGCGAGGAACTTGCAAAAAACAAGCTTTCGCCAAGCCATTATGTCGGCTCCTGATGCCGAAACTATTTCCCAGTTATTTCAAGATTTTGATTAAACAAAGGCTCCTATGAGTGATTCTTCTCGCATTACCTTAGGTCAAATATTTGCTGAACAAGGCAAGCTTCTAAAAATGCGTTTGCTGGCAGGCGAACGTGGTTTACATCGTTATATTGATCATCCTCGTGTGCAAAATCCTTCGCTTGCGTTTGCAGGATTTCTTGAACATTTAAGTGATTACCGCTTGCAGGTGATTGGTCAAACCGAACTCCATTATTTAAATACATTAAGCGATGAACAACGAAAGCAAGCTGTCGATGCTGTATTTGCAATGAGTCTTGCAGGTGTGGTGGTGACGCGTGGTGTTGAACCGCCTCATTGCATTTTAGATGCCGCACAGCGAACCGATACCCCCTTGTTTGTATCCGAGTGTGAATCCTCCAATTTCATGGCCGATATGATGTTGTTTTTATCGCGAAAGTTTGCGCCGAAAACATGGCAACACGGTGTGTTTGTTGATGTTTATGGTTTAGGTGTGTTACTGACAGGAAAAAGTGGTATTGGTAAAAGTGAAATTGGTTTGGAACTTATTTCTCGAGGCCATCGTTTAATCGCTGATGATATGGTGGAGTTGGTGCGAGCCACCCCTGATGTTTTGGTGGGACATAGCCCAGAATTATTGCGATATCATATGGAACTACGCGGGCTAGGTATTATCAATATTCGTGATTTATATGGTGCTGCTGCAATTACCGATGCGAAACGTTTAAGTCTGGTGATTGAATTGGCGCATTGGCAAGATTCCATGAAAGATGAACGTGTGATTGCGTCGGATCAAAGTACGGTATTACACGAGGTTTCTGTGCCTTATTTGCGTATTCCGATACGTCCCGGTCGCTCTTTGGCGGTCATTATTGAAGTTGCCACACGCAATCAGCTTTTGAAACACCGTGGTATTGATAGCAATCAAAGTTTTATTCAAGCATTGGATCAACGTATTAGTCAAAACCAAGTCGAGTAAAAAACCAAGTCGAGTAAATGGAGAAGTAAGACATGCTTATGATAATTAGTGGCTTGTCAGGGGCAGGCAAAAGTACGGCTTTGCATGCTTTAGAAGATTTGGGTTTTTTTTGTACGGATAATTTGCCTGCGGATATGTTGCCGATGTGGGCTGAACATATGCAAGATGATAATGCAGCGGTATGTATCGATATTCGCAGTAGTAAAGAGCCGACAGCGTTATTACAAGCACTTGAAGTTGCCAAACAACATCATGACTGGCGTATTTTATTTATTGATTCGTCATGTGATGTGTTAAAACGACGTTTCTCAAGCTTGCGCCGAAAACACCCTTTTCGCCCTAATTTTTCAGATGACATGAGTCTTTCTTCAGTGATTGATGCAGAAAAGAAGCATTTGCAGCCATTAAAAGAACATGCAGACCTTGTGTTAGATAGTTCGGAATTGAATCCTTATGAACTCGCAGAAATGGTTGAGACTTTTTGGCGTGTGCCAGTCGAAACACCTTACAATGATGTGATGACCTGTACGTTTATGTCCTTTAGTTATCAACGTGGTTTGCCTTCGGATGCTGATTTGGTGATTGATGTGCGCTTTTTACCAAACCCCCATTATCAACCTGAATTGGCGGTAAAAACGGGGCGAGATGAGCCTGTCGAACATTTTTTTGAAGCGCATCCAGAAGTACGTGAGGCTGAAGAAAAATTACAAGGTTGGTTGGCATTTATTTGGCCGAAGTTAAAACGTGAACGCAAACGTTATTTTACCGTGGCCATTGGTTGCAGTGGTGGGCGACATCGTTCGGTGTATTTAACGGAACGCTTGGCAGCATGGGCAAAAGCAAAACAATTAACAAATCCTGTGATTTATCATCGGGAATTGGTGCGTACTGGAGAGGCATGATGATTGGTATTATATTGGTAAGTCATGCGCATATTGCGCAAGAAATGAAACATGCTGTTGAGCATATTCTTGGGCCTCAAGCCTATATGGAAACCTTAGATGTGTTATCCAGCGATACGGCAGATGCCTTGCAAAAGGAACTGGGAAACATGATTGAGCGTTGTGATCGCGGTGATGGCGCGTTGCTTTTTGCGGATATGTTTGGTGGAACACCGTGTAATATTGCATTAAGTTTTTTGAAAGAGCATCAATGTGAAGTGATTTCAGGCTTTAATTTGCCTGCTTTGGTGAAAGCCTTGTCTCGCCGTATGGATAAGGATGTTGATTTATCAAGTTTGGCACGAGAGGTAATGGAAGCAGGTCGTCAGTATATTTGTTTGGCATCTGATTTTATGTCGGCTCAAGCAGTATCATCAGAAACACCATCAGAAACACCATCAGAAACACCATCTAAGGTTGAATCGCATGCTTGAGCAATCAGTGGTCATTCAGAATCGTTTAGGTTTACATGCGCGTGCTTCAGCAGCATTTGTATCGATAGCAGGCAACTTCCAAAGCGATATTACGCTAGGAAAGGGCGATATGAAGGTGAATGGTAAAAGTATTATGGGCATCATGATGTTGGCAGGATCGAAAGGGACGACACTGGTTTTATCAGCGGATGGCGAGGATGAAGTCATGGCTATCAAAGCTTTAGTGGATTTAATCAATCAGCGTTTTGGTGAAAGAGACTGATGGAGAAGCTCCGCATGGAAGGTCATGCGATTGCCAGCAGTCATGGTATTGTCATCGGGCAAATTCAAAAAGTGAATGTGGGCAGTGCGAAAATTCCTGAATACCACTTGAATAAGGAAGATGTCGAGGGGGAGAAGCGGCGTTTAGAGCAAGCGGTTAAAGCAGCATTGCAAGAGCTAAATGTAGAATATGATTATCTATTGAACCTAAAACAACAAGAACCTGTGCTTATTTTGGATGCTCACCGCATGTTGTTAAAAGACCCCGATTTGATTGACTATCCTAAAAGCTTGATTCAACATGAATATATCAATGCTGAATGGGCATTAAAGCAGCAAATTAATCATATTACAGCGACGTTTGACAGTATGGATGATAGTTATTTGCGTAGTAAACGTTTGGATATTCAACAGGTTGGCGAACGTTTGATGCGTCATTTATTGGCCTGTCCTTTGCAAGTGAATATTCACTTGGAAGGAAAACCTGTGGTGGTGGTAACGCATGATGTGAGTCCTGCGAATATGATGACACTTTGGCGTTCAGGTGTGGCAGGGATTATTTGTAAGCAAGGAAGTTTGAACGCGCATGCGATGATTATGGCGCGGGGTATTGGCATACCTGCTTTGATGGGTGTGGATATGGATTTAACCAAGGTGAGCGATGGGATGTCGATTATTCTTGATGCGGAACGTGATTATTGGAAGTTATCACCGACCCATGAGGAAGAGCAGCTTTATCAGCGTTTTAAGGATGCTTTTGACATTATTCGTCAGGGCTTTAGGCATTTTAGAAGCAAACCATCACTGAGTCAGGATGGTGTGTGTATGCCATTGTATGCCAATATTGATTGTCATGATGAAGTGAAGCTTGCCTTAGAAATGGGTGCTGAAGCCATTGGCTTATGTCGGACTGAATTTATTTTTCTTAATGTTCAAAAAGAACCGACAGAACAGGAACAGTTTCAACATTATTTACAAATCTTGCAGGATGCCAAAGGTTTAACTGTAACGTTTCGATTATTGGATATTGGCGGTGATAAAGGGACATTATTTCAGGTTATTTTAGGGCATGAATATGAAGCGGATAATCCGAACTTAGGCTTGCGAGGTGTTCGTTTATTGTTGCAATCACCAGCCGTTCTTGAAGTTCAATTAAGGGCTTTGTTGCGGGCATCTGAATATGGTCATATCCGTATTCTTGTACCGATGGTGACGCAGTGCGAAGAAATGGAGCAAGTGCGTCATATCATGTTGCGTTGTTGTAAAACGTTGGATGTGAGCCCCGTACCTTTGGGATGTATGGTCGAAGTACCAGCGGCTGTGATGATGATTGATGATTTGGCAGTGTTAGCTGATTTTCTGGCAATTGGTAGCAATGATTTAACGCAATATACCTTTGCAGCAGATCGAGCGGATGAAGAAGTATCTGCCTATTATCAAGAAGGACATCCGATTATTTTATCCATGATTGAACGGGTGCTTCGAGCAGGGAATCAGCAAGGGTTACAGGTCTGTGTTTGTGGTGAATTGGCAGCTAATCCCGATTTTACGCAAGCTTTTTTAGATATGGGAATGGATGCTTTATCGATGAGTTTGCATAGTATTTTACCTGTCCGTCGGCATTTAAGTCACTTGAAGCGTGATGAGCATGGTGTATCGCTGGTTTGAAAAAAATGGACTGTTAGTTTGCGCGTTATGAATGCATTGACTGAAGGTCTAACGACTCCCCTCCCATTATTTCAAAAAATTCACCCTGAACATGTGTTGCCTGCCTTGGATGCAGAACTGGCAAAACAACGGCAAATCGTGAACGCATTGGTCGCGATCAAACAACCATCATGGTCGAATGTAATGCTTCCCATTGAAAACATGGATGAAGCTTTATCACGTATTTGGGGTCCCGTAAGTCACTTGAACTCTGTTTGTGATTCGGATGCCTTGCGTGAGGTATACCAACAAGGTGTACAAAAAATATCGGCTTGGCATACAGAGTTAGCTCAAAATGAGGCACTGTTTACCATCATTAAGCGTGTTGCTGAAGAAAATCAGGGCTTAAATGATGAGCAAGGTGCGGTATTGACGCACAGTATCCGTGATTTTCGTTTATCAGGTTCAGAGTTACAAGGCGATGATAAAACACGTTTCAAAGCTATTTGCTTGCGCTTATCTGAATTGAGTACCTTGTTTGAACAGCATGTATTGGATGCGACACGCGCTTTTACTATCTTGATTGACGATGCGGCTGATTTATCGGGCTTGCCTGAATCGGCGTTGGCTGGGGCGAAACAACGTGCCGAAGCGGAACAAAAACAAGGCTGGTTGTTTACCTTGGATATGCCATCATATTTACCAGTGATGCAGTATGCGGATAATGGAACATTACGCCAAAAGATGTACACAGCGTTTGTAACCCGTGCCAGTAGTGGTGATTTGGATAATACACCTGTGATTGATGAACTTCTGGCATTGCGTAAGGAACAAGCCCAATTATTGGGGTTTGAACATTATAGTGCGTATTCGCTTGCCACAAAAATGGCAGAAACATGCGATGATGTGGTTGATTTCCTGTATGAGTTGGCAAACAAAGCCAAACCTATGGCACAACAAGAACTGCATGATTTACGCGAATTTGCCAGTCATAAATTAGGGCTTGATGATGTGCAAGCTTGGGATATTCCTTATATTTCTGAAAAACTCCGTTTGCATACCTATGCCATGTCTCAAGAGGAATTAAAACCCTATTTTTCGGAACAACATGTGGTATCGGGCATGTTTTCTTTGGTTGAGAAGCTTTATGGCATTGTCATTCGCAAAGCAAGTGCGGAAACATGGCATGAGAATGTGCGTTATTTTGAAGTATTTGATGCACATAATGAGAAAATCGCCGCCTTTTACCTTGATCCTTATGCACGCGCCCATAAACGTGGGGGTGCTTGGATGGATGAATGTGTGGTGCGTTGGCAAAAGCCTGATGGTGTGTTGCAATTACCTGTCGCGTATTTGACCTGTAATTTTGATGCCCCGATTGGTGATAAGCCTGCATTGTGGACACATGATGAGGTGATGACTTTATTTCATGAGTTTGGTCATGGCTTGCATCATATGTTGACCGAAGTGAAAACACGGGGTGTTTCAGGTATCAATGGTGTGCCTTGGGATGCAGTCGAGTTGCCCAGTCAATTTATGGAAAACTTTTGTTGGGAACGTGAGGTATTGGATTTATTTGCGAGACATTATGAAACCAATGAAGCGATTCCTGATGCTTTATTTGCCAAAATGACAGCCGCGAAAAATTTCCAATCAGGCATGCACATGTTGCGGCAATTAGAATTTTCATTGTTTGATTTTCGTTTGCATGCTGACTATGACGTTCATTCAGATATGAGTGTGCAAGATGTTTTAAATCAAGTACGACACGATGTTGCCGTTATCATGCCACCCGTCTTTAATAAATTTCAAGATAGCTTTTCGCATATTTTTGCAGGTGGTTATGCGGCAGGCTATTACAGTTATAAATGGGCTGAAGTGTTGTCATCAGATGCGTATGCAGCCTTTGAAGAAGAAGGCGTTTTGAATGCCAAAACAGCGAACCGCTTTAGAACATGTATTTTATCGATGAGTGGAAGTAGCTCAATGATGGAAGGTTTTACACACTTTCGTGGACGCAAACCTAATGTGGATGCTTTGCTACGTCATGCAGGGATTGTTTGAATGTTGCTTGACCAATGGCATAAGCATCGCTTAAATCCCTCGCTATGAAACGAATTAATATTGTAACTATCGGTGCCGCCTCGCTTGTGGTGTTGGGGCTCTCAGCTTGTGTAAATGAAGATACTAAATACACGTGGGGAGTGGATGATGGTAAGAACGCAAGTAAAGCGGCTAAAACAATCGTGGCAGAATCTCGCCCACCGCTGGATGTGCCGCCGGGTCTTTTGGGTGAAGTGAGTATGCCGCATGCAGAGCAAATTGCGGTAATCAAAGTCATGCCCAAACGCATCGCGAAAAAAATCGCGGGTAAACAAGTCGCTTTGGATGCAAAAGTATATGAAAAACCTGTGAGTGATGTATTTTCAGCCGCGTTAAATGCGATGACGGGCTTAGATTTACCTGTGCAAAGTGTGGATTCTGCCAGTGGTACATTGACCACGGATTGGGTGCGTCAACGTTCAAAAACCGCAAGTATTTCAAATCTTCTTGGTGGAAGTGGTGTGTTGGCTATACGCTATCGCTTTGTGGCGCGTGTCTTGAAGCAGTCGATGAAAGGTGATGCTGGTGTCGATAAAACAGTGACACGTTTTGAAGTTCATACCGTTGCTCAAGCTTATAAAAACAACCATTGGTCAAATACCAAGTTGGCGCGTCGTTTTGCCAAAGAGTTGTTTTCTCGTGTTGATGAGAATTTAACAACAAAAAAATAAGCTGTTGGTGTGCGAAGTATTGGGTGTGAGACATATCAATCAATCATGCCGCAGCGTGGTCATTGAACTGATGTTACGCACATCGTCATTCCCATAGTCTTTTAATCGGGAATTCAGAAATTGAAACGAATGAATAATTGATATTATGAACGGATGTTACGCATGCCGTCATTCCCGTGGTCTTTTAATCGGGAATCTAAACATAGATCCTCGACACAAGCACTCGAGGATGACGGATATGGATAACTTATGTCATGAATCTTGGCTTTTAAAAGAGCGTTTTCACTCATTTATAGGAATATTCATAGTGTTTCAAAGATCCCCGATAAAAGATTTCGGGGATGACGTTTCTTTTTCATCAAAGTGCGTAACATCAGTAATTTAATATGTAAAGGGTGGTTTGTATGAATTTTGCAGATATGGACGGTGTGATTTGGATGGATGGTGAGATGGTGCCTTGGCGTGATGCTAAAGTGCATGTCCTAACCCATACTTTGCATTATGGCATGGGTGTGTTTGAAGGCGTTCGTGCCTACTCTACTGAAAAAGGCACAGCTATCTTTCGTTTAGAAGACCATACCAATCGTTTGTTTCGTTCAGCTAAGATTATGAATATGCCCATGCCGTTTACAAAAGATGAGCTCAATGCGGCACAATTAGCATCCGTAAGGGATAATAAGTTGGATTCTGCCTATTTGCGCCCGATGGTGTTTTATGGTTCAGAAGGTATGGGATTGCGTGCGGATAATTTGAAGACACATGCGATGGTTGCTGCATGGAAATGGGGTGCATACATGGGTGATGAGGGTATCACCAAGGGTATTCGGATTCGTACCAGTTCATTCACCCGTCACCATGTGAATATTGCCATGTGCAAAGCCAAAGCCAATGGTAATTATATTAGCTCCATGTTGGGTTTGGCTGATGCGGTACGCGATGGTTATGATGAAGCGTTATTTTTGGATGTGGATGGTATGGTGGCAGAAGGATCGGGCGAAAATTTCTTTTTGGTGCGTGATGGAGTGATTTATACACCTGAACTGACCAGTGCTTTGGATGGTATTACACGCGCAACGATTATCCAGTTAGCCAATGAAGCAGGTTATGAAGTGCGTGAAAAACGCATTACGCGTGATGAAGTCTATGTGGCTGATGAAGCCTTTTTTACAGGTACAGCTGCCGAAGTAACACCGATTCGAGAGCTTGATGGTCGTACGATTGGTTCAGGCACACGCGGTAAAATCACTGAAGAATTGCAAAGCAAATATTTTGACGTGGTACATGGGCGTAGCCCTGAGCATGAATCTTGGTTGACATATATTTAAAGATGGTGAAAAAAAGGGGGGCGTGATGCCTATTAAAGGATTTATTTTTGATTTGGATGGCACATTGATTGATGCACTTCCTGATATTCAAGCCAATGCCAATCGTGCCTTGAAAAAATTGGGTTATGATTTCCAAATGACATTGAAAGAAACGCAACCTCATGTGGGTGGCGGTGCGCAAAAGTTGGCGTCCAATGTGTTGGGTAAGCCAATGGATAATCCTGATACGATGGCAATGTATCATACGTTTGCAGATTTTTATGAACAACATCCTGCCGATTTTGCTCGCATGTTTGATGGCGTAAAAGAAACCTTGGATGCGATTCAGGCGAAGGGTTTGCCGATGTGTATTGTCACAGCGAAACCAGCTAAAGCGCGTGTGAAAGTGACCAAAGCATTGGGTTTGGATGCTTATATGACCTTGGCATTATCACCTGAAGATGGCTTTCCCAAGAAACCTGCCCCTGATATGTTGAATGAATGTTGTCGTGCGATGGGGATTGATCCTTCAGAAGCAGTGATGACAGGCGATACGCGCTTTGATGTCGAAGCGGGTTTTGCAGCACACTGTCATACAGTCGCTTTTGCAGAACATGGCTATCAAGATGTACCCGAAGAATATAAGGAACGTGTGATGTCATTGCCTCGTTTTACTGATTTATTACAACTTTTGGACGCATGATATCAAATATAAGGGGTCTTTATGGTATTTTACCTGCGGACTTGCCTACGAATGATTTGCTTTTAAAAGCTGAACAGTCGCTTCAAGGTGGGCTTCAAACACTTCAATTTCGGGATAAAAAATCAGGCTATAAACGTGCCTTAAAACGTGCGTTGGCATTGCGTGAACTAACATCATCGTATGATGCTTGCCTGATGATCAATGATTCCGTGCAAATGGCAAAAGAAGTGCGAGCGGATGGTGTGCATTTGGGGCGAGATGATGTAGTCAATCTTGCAGCAGTTCGTGATGATTTGGGTGATAAGATGTTGATTGGGATGACATGTCGTGCCGATGCCGTATTTGCAAAATTGGCGTTACAGCAAGGCGCAGACTATGTCTCTTTTGGCGCAGTGTTTGCCAGCCAAAGCAAGTCTGATGTGCCAGTTTTGGGCTTGCCTCGTTTGCAAAAGGCAAGGCAAATGTTTCCTGATATCAATATTTGCGCTATTGGTGGTATTACCTTGGACAATATAGCACAGGTGAAACAAGCGGGCGCTACATCTGCGGCTATTATTTCAGGCATATTTGATTCTGAGGATGTTCAAGAAACAACGATTGAACTCATGAAAGCTTGGCAAACATCATGAGCCGTCTGCCTGTTTGTTTAACCATTGGTGGTTCAGATTCGTGTGGTGGGGCAGGGATTCAAGCTGATTTGCGCGTCTTTCATGATTTATCGGTGCGAGCTTGCAGTGCTATCACGGCATTAACAGCGCAAAATCATCACGTCATTACACGTATTGAACCTGTTTCTTTGGTGCAATTGGATGCCGAATTACATGCTATTTTTGATATGTATGATGTGCGAGCGGTAAAAACAGGCATGCTTTTGGATGCGGATCATATTGCAACTGTTGCAGCCTGTTTGGATTTATATCATAAGGATAAACCCTTGGTCGTTGACCCTGTATTGGTGTCGAGCAGTGGGCGAACCTTATTGGATTCTGGGGCGCTTGATACGTTAAAACACACCTTGATTCAACAAGCCACATTGCTTACGCCTAATTTGGATGAAGCAGCAGTTTTTTTACAGGCGGATGTGGTGGATGTTACAGCGGCCGCGCATCAATTGGTGCATGATTTGGGGTGCGCGGTGTTGTTAAAAGGTGGGCATGGTCAAGGTGATGAGTTGCATGATGTATGGGTCAATATGCAAGGTGAATGTCATGTTTTTTCACACCCCAAACAGGTATGGAGTGATGTTCAATTGCACGGCACGGGTTGTCGTTTGGCATCTGCGATTGCGGCATATTTAGCCAAGGGTAGCAGCTTGAAGGATAGTTGTGAGCAAGCGATTAGCTATGTGGAGAAGGCTGCCAATGTTAGATATAATATTTGAGCTTTTGTTTGTCATCGTATTGACTATATTCAAGCCATGATTCGTACTCAGCATTTATCTCGAAAATTTGGAACCATGACTGCCTTGGATGATGTTAATATTCATGTTAAACCGCATGAAGCGACAGTGATTATGGGTGGTTCGGGTTCAGGTAAAACAACATTATTGCGTTTATTGGCCAGTTTAGAGTGTCCAACATCGGGAAACATTTATTTTTCTGATGAAAGTCTTGTGGGTATTACACAAAAAAGATTGTATGAATTGCGTGCTAAAATGGGCATGGTTTTTCAATATTCAGCACTGCTAAACTCATTGAGCGTCTTTGAAAATGTTGCCTTTCCATTGCGAGAACACACTGATTTGGATGATTTTATTATTCAAACGATGGTCACTATGAAATTGGAACAAGTGGGTTTGCGAGGGTTTGAGCATATGATGCCCTCTCAATTATCAGGTGGTATGGCGAAACGTGTGGCTTTTGCACGCGCCATTGCGATGGATCCCGAAGTGGTCTTTTTTGATGAACCAACATCAGGATTAGATCCTATTTCTGCGGGCGTGATTTCCAATATGATTTTGGATTTAACCAAAAAAGCGAAGATGACATCCATTGTTGTGACCCATGATGTTCATGCAGGTTTAGACATTGCTGATCATGTTATTTTGTTGTGGCAAGGCAAAGTGATTATGGAAGGGACATCGGACATGATTCGCAACAGCGATGATGCGCGTGTGTTGCAGTTTATTGAAGGTCGTCCTGATGGTCCGATTCCATTTTCACGCAGTGAAACTGCTTTTGTTGATGATTTGATGCATAAGCCCGGAACAGTGAGGATGGCATGATGAATACGGTAGAAAAACAATCGATGATGGTTCAATGGCTGGGTGGGCTTGGTCGTTGGTGTTTGCAATCGATTGAAAAAATTGGTGATGCATCGGTATTAAGTGCCGTTTCTTTGGCGTACTTCTTCAAGCGACCTTGGCAAGGAAAACACATTGTATTGCAAATGTATGCTTTGGGCGTGGGATCGTTGATTATTATGGCGATTACAGGTGCTTTTACGGGCATGGTTTTGGCATTGCAAGGTTATTATACGCTTGCCAAGTTTGGTTCTGAATCGTTATTGGGTTCAGGCGTGGCGTTGTCTATTCTGCGAGAACTTGGCCCTGTTTTAGGTGCTTTGATGCTGATTGGACGAGCAGGTTCAAGTATCACCGCTGAAATTGGCATTATGCGGGTGACAGAGCAATTGGATGCTTTGCAAATGATGGCGATCAATCCGCATGCAAGGGTGATTTTACCGCGTATTATAGCCACAACATTGGCATTACCATTATTGGTTTCTATTTTTGATGTGATTGGTTTAGCTGCTAGTTATGTTGTCGGTGTGGAGTTGTTGGGCGTAAATTCAGGCGCATTTCTGGGTGAAATGGTAGCTAAGGTTATACCTATGGACTTATATGCAGGCTGGTTGAAAGCTTTGTGTTTTGGTTTTTTAGTCGGCGTGATATGTACTTATATGGGCTATCGTGCTGAACCTACGACAGAAGGTGTAGCTCATGCAACCACCCAAGCAGTGGTGGTTAGTTCGGTGAGTATTTTAATTTTGGATTATGTGCTGACATCGTTTTTCCTATAAAAAATTATGAAAAAGTGAGGAGATAAAATCATGCAGTCTTATCGCAAGGTTGAAGTTATTGTTGGAATATTTGTGTTAATTGGCGTGCTTTCGATGTCATGGATGGCAATTAAATTAGGGCAGATTGGAGGTATGGGGGCTTCAGGTTATAGCTTGAAAGCGACATTTGCGGATGCAGGTGGTTTGCGCGTTGGTGCTGATGTGATGATGGCGGGTGTATCGATTGGACGTTTATCGTCCATTGCTTTGAATGATGATAGTGAAGCGGCTGTTACCTTGGAAATTCAAAATGATGTTGAGCTAAGCACTGATGCCATCGCCGCAGTTCGTACTAAGGGGATTATTGGTGAGCGTTATGTTCGTATGTCTCAAGGAGCCGATGATGAAGTATTGACTGATGGCGATGAACTCGAAGAAACAGAATCTGCTATCAATATCGAAGATTTAATAAGTAAGTATATTTTCCAAGGTAAGGAGTAATTATTTTACTTTGGTTGTTTAGGATGTTGAACTAAACGATGTGTGTTGCGAAGGAAAAGGAGTTGCATATGTACACTATGATGAAAATAATGCTGTTAGGCTTATGTATGCTGGCTGTTCCAGTATTATCAGTTGGATCTGAAAATCATGATGGACCTAAAGCCGTGGTGGAAGCGGCAGTCGGTGGTATTGTGAAAGTTTTAAAAGAGCGGACCAGTAAAGGCGCATTAACAGAAAAAGATCGTCAGGCTATTCGTCAACAAGTAACTGGTCGTTTTGATTATAGAGAAATGGCCCGCCGTAGTGTTGGGCGTTCTTGGAAAAAACATACAGCCGAACAGCAAGCTGCATTTACAGCCATTTTTCGTGATTTGCTGGAATACACCTATGGAAATCGTTTAACAGCGTATAAAGATCAAGTGATTGAATATGATGCTGCTGAATTTAGAAAGAGTAAAGCGCGTGTAAAAACACGAGTGATCGATGCGCATAAAAGTACACCTGTTGCCTATCGATTGCATCATACACCACAAGGTTGGATGGTGTATGATATTAAAATTGAAGGCGTTAGCTTGGTTGGAACCTTTCGTAAGGATTTTAAATCATCCTTGAAACGTCATGGGTTTGATGCGTTGTTAGAGGCTCTTCGAAAGAAAGTACTTAAAATGAAAGCGAAAGACTCAGACGTTTAATGGCTTGGATTGACTTTAATACGTTCAATATGAGTGGTTTTACCTGTTTTTAAATCGCATTGTAAAAGTGTAGCGAAAATCGTTGCTCCCCGATCTACCGCTTCAAAACGTTGAGGTAGACGGGTCAACATGCGGTGCAACGCACCTTCTTTTCTCATGCCAATAATCGATTGATAAGAACCTGTCATACCAATATCAGTTTGATAGGCCGTTCCACTGGTGTGAATGATTTCATCGCAAGTGGGAATATGGGTATGTGTACCATAAACAAAAGAAACGCGTCCGTCTAAATGCCAGCCCATGCCCATTTTTTCACTGCTTGCTTCAGCATGCATATCCATCAAAATGATTTTAACATCGGAAGGTATTTCTGATAGAGCTTGATCGGCTGCTTCAAAGGGGCAGTTCCAAGTGCCATTCATAAAAATTTGTCCTATGGTGTTTATCACAGCAACAGGATGTCCTAAGGCTGTTTCTTGAATCGTCCATCCTTGCCCCGGTGCTTCGGGGAAAAAATTAGCAGGTCGAATAAAACGGTCATCTTCATCAATGGTTTTCATGAAATCACGCTGATCCCAGCAGTGGTTGCCATTGGTTAGGACATGAACACCTGCATCAAAGACTTCATCAGCGACTTTGCGTGTTGTACCAAATCCTGCGGCAAGGTTTTCACCATTGGCAACGACAAAGTCGATGGCATGCTCATCAATTAGGTGGGGTAAATGATCGCGCAATGCTTTGCGCCCAGCTTTACCCAAAATATCACCAATAACCAATAGTTTTATGTGTTCTGACATGAAATATATCCTTTTTCTGTAATGACGTTATGCAGCGGTATGTCGTGCGTTTCAATGGGAATATGGCTGCATTCTTGGCAAGAAAATGCCAAGCCTAAAATGTGCTGAATATGTTGTTGATGATTGGCAAGCCAACGATCGAAACAACCTTTGCCCATACCAATGCGGTTGCCATGCAAGTCAAAGCCAACCAGAGGGCAAATGAGTATGGTGGGTCTAGTATTGGCTCGCCATAATTGACCGCCTGTTGGTTCATTTATTTGGAAATGACCTGTTCGCCATATCGTTTTAGGCTCTACAGACTGCCAGTCCATATCACCTCTATGATGGGTGATGGGGGCATAATAAATATGCTGTGGCTTTTGGTGAAAAATATTTTTTGTAGACACTTCAGAAGGCAAGGATTGATAACATAAAATATTCAAAGATTGTTGGCTAAATAATGAATCAAGAAAATGCGTAAGATGGTGTTGAATGCGTTGTGAAAAAGCTTCTTTTTGCTGTTGGCTTAAGGCTTGACGACGTTCCATGCAATGTTGTCGTAAGCGTATTTTTATAGTCATGAACAAAGCCTTTATGGAGAAAAAAGTACCCCCGCACTGGCGTAATCACGGTAAGTTGTCGAACCCTCTAAAAGGAGGGGGGCGCCGCACACCAACTTTAGGTATCCTAAACGAGTAGGATTCACACCATTGACGTAGTCAAGCTCCCATTCAACACGCATCGGCTCAGGCAACATAAGGTTGTTCGCTCAGCGCAGGGGCATTTTGGCTAAACTTTCAGCTTGTTTGACGGCAGTGTCAAGCGAAGAAATGACTTGCTCAAAATTGGCAAGCCTAGATTCATCTTTACGAAGTAGTTGCCCCGCTAAATTGAGTGCTACGAGCAAAAGTAAGCGATCACTACTTGCAGTCATACCTGCACTACGCAATTCATCGATTTGTTCTTGGACTTTTTTTATAGTAAGCAATACTTCTTCAGGATTATCATCAGTTCGGATGGAAAAATTCTGTCCAAGCAGTGAAATATCTACTTTATGATGGGGCATGGGGATTCTCTTGATGCATGATGCTTTCAGAATTAATTTTTTGTAGTGATAAAAGCTCATCTTCTAAGTTTTGCACACGATCTCTACGTTTTCGTAACTCACTTTCTGCTAGGCGTACAACTTCACGTAGCTGCTTGTTTTCAGCTATGACTTTTTCCAAATGTTGTTGAATAGTGCTTAAATAATCTTGAAGTTTGCTAACTTGGGATTCTATCTTCTGTTGATTCGCTTGCGTGTCCATGTCTCCAATTGAATCATGGGCTTCTGCTAAGGTCAACGTTTTTGCGTGTTATGCACCAAATGTACTTTCAATATCGGATAGCCAAGGCATATACTCAATCATAAAGCCAGATAAAATACTGAAACTACCCAAGAAAATAAGTGCACCAACTAGCATGAGTAAGATGCCTGATGTGATTTCAATGATATGTAAGTGACGTTTGAAGCGTTGTGACCAGTTTAAAAAAGCATCGGTGGCAAAGGCTGCAAGTAAAAAAGGAATGGCAAGACCCATTGAATACAAGGCAAGCAGCGTGATGCCATGAGCAATATCCTGCTGTGCCCCTGCAACGGCAAGAATTGCGCCTAAAATGGGACCAATACAAGGTGTCCACCCAAATGCAAAAGCCGAGCCTAAAAGCATGGCACCTAAACCACTGCGGGCATTGATATGCCCTGTGTTGACTCTGGCTTCCATGAGTAAAAAAGGAATACGAATCAAGCCTGTGTAGTGCAAACCAAAAATGAAAATAATGCCGCCTGCAAATTTTGCTAAAATATGCATGTGGCTTAATAACCATTGCCCAAGGAATGTTGCAGATGCTCCCAAGGCTATGAAAATCAGGCTGAAACCAAGGATAAACCAAAGCGATTGGATGATTGCTGTGCGACGGACTGCGGTTTTTTGCCCTTCTTGTTGGCGTAAGGCATCTACAGAGACACCACTGATATACGATAAATAGGCAGGCACAAGCGGTAACACACAGGGGGATAAAAATGATAATAAACCTGCGATAAATGCGCCGAAAAATGAAACTTCAATCATAAAATATACATCCTTGATGAGATAGAGGTTGGTTAGGGGGATTGTTTGGTCTTATAAATCTGGCAGAGCTTACGCATATGAGTGGGAAAATAAATTTTTTATTGCCCCTTCTTGGGAGGGTTAAAGCCCCCTCAGCGTCAGCTGGCAGCTTTTATCACTTTCTTTTACGGCGGCGAATTATGGCAGAGGAACATAGGTATGTAACGCCCCCATTGTTCCTATTACACGTTTATATTGTGCGGTGCATAAAGTACGCAAGAGTGTGTTTTATAGTGATTTGTCAGTATGATGGAGGGATTTTTCTTGGCAAATATATTCAGATATGGGAGTTGATATATTGTCAGAAGTGATGCCGAAAGATCATGTGCATTTAACATCAGGTTTTCATGAAGATTATGTTTTAGAGGGTGTTGATGAGGCAAACTTATAGGACTTTATTCAAAAAAAACCATCGTGCTGAGGTATTAGAGCTGCATTAAATTGTGTAATGTTTGTTTGATGTAGATGAGATGAACGATTTTGAAAAGTGATTTGTATGTGTTTTCCTTGCCTTACGCTTAGTATTTTCTACACTGCGCCACCGTTTTTCATGTTAGTTTGCTGAATGGAGGGGTGATATGGCGGGTTCAACACGTTGTTTGATTGCTGGAAACTGGAAAATGAATGGTACTCTGCAAGAATCTTTGAGTTTTATTCACGATTTAGGTGAGAACCCCGCTCCAGAATATGTGGAAGTGGCTTTGATGCCGCCTTTTACCTTATTGCATCCTTTGGCGAAGCCTTTTGCCGAAAAAGAAGTTTGTTTGGGCGCTCAAAGCATGTATTGTGAAGCTCGAGGTGCGTATACAGGTTCTATTTCACCTGTGATGTTGCGAGATGCAGGCTGTCATTATGTGATTTTGGGTCATTCGGAACGTCGTGATATTCAGCATGAAAGTAACACCTTGATTCGTAAGAAGATGGATGCGGCTTGGGAATATGGTTTAGAACCAATTTTGTGTATTGGTGAGCATTTGGATGACCGCGAATGCGGAAAGACCAATGAAGTGTTGGCTGATCAGTTAAGTGTGTTGGAAGGTTTGAATGCTGAACATCCTTTGACAGTGGCGTATGAACCTGTTTGGGCGATTGGTACAGGCAAAACAGCGAGTGTAGAGCAAGTGAAAGAAACACATGCGTTTGTACACGCTGAATTGCAACGCTTAGGTCATGATTGTCGTGTTTTGTATGGTGGCAGTGTGAATGCAGGGAATGCTGAGGAGCTGCTGGCGTGTAAAGGCGTTGAAGGAGCTTTGGTGGGCGGTGCAAGCTTGAAAGCGGATTCCTTTATGCAGATTATTGAAGCAGCGAATAGCGCTGAGAATTGAGGAGATAAGAAATGGAAACAGTGTTGATGGCTGTACATCTTTTGGTGGCGGTCTTGTTGATTGGCGTGGTGCTAATTCAACGTGGCCAAGGTGCCGATATGGGCGCATCGTTTGGTGGCGGTGGCGCACAAACCTTGTTCGGGAGTCGTGGTTCAGGTTCTTTTTTAGGTAAGGCTACGGGTGGTTTGGCAGCAGTGTTTATGATGACAAGTTTATCTTTGGCGTTTTTTACACAGCAGCAAGCAGGCTCAATTGTGGAGCAAGTTGCACCGGCTGTGCACCAAAAGGACACCTCGAATCAAAGTGAAGTACCTGCAGGTTTTGATCCATCTGCATTGAAAGATGAAACGTCTACTACAGATAGTTTGCCTGCAGCAGAATAGTTTTTTTTGCCAGAGTGGTGGAATTGGTAGACACGCTACCTTGAGGGGGTAGTGGAGCAATCCGTGCTGGTTCGAGTCCAGTCTCTGGTACCATTTTTTAGATGTATATTGAAACCTGTAAGTCAATGGCTTGCGGGTTTTTTTTAATTTAAAGTTGTTCGTAACTATTCAGCTTACCCATTATTTCCCCGATGTCAGCGTTAAAAAATGCTTACTTACAGTCGTAAGCTCCGCTTTTTCGCCTTGCCATCAGGAAAACCATCGGCAATCTGAATAAGTTACGGTCATTTTATTGTTGTGCTGAATAGTTATAATTGTTCTAATAAAAAAGAATGACTTTAACTGTTGACAGTGGCGTATGCCATCCCTATGTTTCGCCACCCTTTATAAAGGTGTGCTTTTGAGTGGCATGCTTAATAAGTGAAGGTTTTTCAAAGTTTTAAGAGGTAACAATGCCAACAATTAATCAGTTGATTCGTAAGCCGCGTAAAGATAAGCGTAAAATCAACAAGGTTCCAGCTTTGGAAGCTTGTCCTCAACGTCGTGGTGTATGCACGCGTGTTTATACGACTACACCAAAAAAACCGAACTCCGCTTTGCGTAAGGTAGCTCGTGTACGTTTGACCAATGGTCAAGAAGTCACAGCATATATTCCTGGCGAAGGTCACAAATTACAAGAACATAGTGTTGTTTTGATTCGTGGCGGAAGAGTGAAGGATTTGCCAGGTGTTCGTTACCATGTATTACGCGGTGTTTTGGATACTACGGGCGTTGAAGGTCGCAAACAGGCTCGCTCCAAATATGGCGCTAAGAAGCCGAAGTAAGAGAGGAATTGAGTTATGCCACGTAAGGGTCCTGCAGCACGCCGTCCGATAACACCGGATGCAAAATTTGGCGATACAAAAGTATCGACTGTTGTAAATAGAATTATGTTGGATGGCAAAAAAGCCAAGGCTGAAGATATTGTATATAAAGCCATGGCTATTGCCGCTGAAAAAACTGGTGAACAGCCATTAGCGGTGATGCACCGTGTTTTAGAAGTGATTCGTCCATCTGTTGAAGTAAAATCTCGTCGTGTGGGTGGCGCAACGTATCAAGTGCCGATTGAAGTAAGTGAACGCCGTCAGGCATCACTAGCTGTCCGTTGGTTGGTTGAATATGCGCGCAATCGCTCTGAACATACCATGGCAGATCGTTTGGGTAATGAAATGATTGATGCAGTTAACGAGCGTGGTGGAGCGTTTAAGAAACGTGAAGATACACATCGTATGGCTGAAGCGAACAAAGCATTTTCTCACTTCCGTTGGTAAGCAGTTAGGTTTTAAGGTTTTATTATTTTTTAGATTGTTCTAAATAGACTAGGGTAGAATAGGAGTAGTTGATCGTGGCTAGACAAACACCACTTGAGCGCGTGCGTAATATCGGCATTATGGCTCACATCGATGCGGGTAAAACCACCACAACAGAGCGTATCCTGTTCTATACTGGCGTTTCCCATAAAATTGGCGAAGTGCATGATGGCGCTGCAACTATGGACTGGATGGAGCAGGAGCAGGAACGTGGTATTACCATTACCTCTGCTGCAACAACATGTTCTTGGAAAGATCATACGGTTAACATTATTGACACTCCAGGTCACGTAGATTTCACGATTGAAGTTGAACGCTCTCTACGTGTTTTAGATTCTGCTGTAGGTGTTTTTTGTGCAGTAGGTGGCGTTCAGCCACAATCTGAAACTGTTTGGCGTCAAGCTGATAAATATAACGTCCCTCGCTTGGCATTCGTGAATAAGATGGATCGCACTGGGGCTGATTTCTTTAATGTTATTGAAGAAATTCATACTCGTTTGGGTCATAACGCGGTCGCATTGAATGTGCCAATTGGTTGTGAAGAAAACTTCAAGGGTGTGATTGATCTTGTAAGTATGAAAGCAATTATTTGGCATGATGAAGAGATGGGTGCTGAATATGATGTAGAAGAAATTCCAGCTGATTTGCAAGAATTAGCTGAAGAGCACCGCGAAAAATTGATGGACGCTGTGCTTGAAATTGATGAAGACTTGATGATGACTTATCTTGAAGGTGAAGAAATCACTGAAGAGCAGCTTAAGAAGTGTATTCGTCAATCTGTTTTGGAAATTAAAGTGATCCCCGTTCTTTGTGGAACTGCCTTTAAGAATAAAGGTGTTCAAACACTTTTGGATGCTGTCATTGATTATTTACCTGCACCTACAGATGTTCCTGCAATTAAGGGTATAAATCCTGATACTGATGCTGAAGATCAACGCTTAAGTTCAGATGATGAACCTTTTTCTGCGCTTGCTTTTAAAGTAATGAATGATCCTTTTGTTGGTTCTTTGACATTCTTTCGTGTTTATTCAGGTGTTCTTCAATCTGGCTCTTATGTCATGAACACCACTAAAAACCGCAAAGAACGTATCGGTCGCATTCTTCAAATGCACGCCAATGAACGGAGTGATATTAAAGAAGTTCGTGCGGGTGATATCGCAGCAGCAGTAGGTCTTAAAGCGACAACTACAGGTGATACTTTAAGTGTCGGTGATTTCCCAATTGTTTTGGAACGTATGGAATTCCCTGATCCTGTTATTTCTGTTGCAATTGAACCAAAAACCAAAGTAGACCAAGAAAAAATGGGCTTTGCATTGGGTCGTCTAGCCGCTGAAGATCCCTCTTTTCGTGTAAAGACCGATGAAGAAACAGGTCAAACTATTATTTCTGGTATGGGCGAGTTACATTTAGAAATCTTGGTTGATCGCATGTTCCGCGAGTTCAACGTTGAAGCTAATATTGGTAAGCCTCAGGTGGCATACCGTGAAACGATTCGTGGAAAAACCAAAGCAGAAGGTAAGTTTGTTCGTCAGTCTGGTGGTCGCGGTCAATATGGTCATTGTTGGCTTGAAATTGAACCGAATGAAATTGGGGCTGGTTTTGAGTTTATTGATAAAATCTCTGGTGGCTCGATTCCTCGTGAATATATCCCAGCAGTCGGTAAGGGTGCTGAAGAAGCCATGGCTAATGGTGTCGTAGCAGGTTTCCCAATGGTGGATGTCCGTGTTACTGTAGTAGATGGCTCTTATCATGATGTCGATTCGAATGAAATGGCGTTTAAGGTTGCAGGTTCTATGGGTTTTCGTGCAGGTTGTGCGCAAGCGAAACCAGTGTTACTTGAACCAATGATGGATGTGGAAGTAACAACCCCTGAAGATTATATGGGCGATGTCGTGGGTGATTTAAACCGTCGTCGTGGTAAAATTATGGGTATGGGCGATCGAGGCATGGTGAAAGAAATTAAGTCTGAAGTGCCATTGTCTGAAATGTTTGGTTATTCAACAGCTTTGCGTTCGATGTCTCAAGGTCGTGCAACCTATTCAATGCATTTTAAACATTATGAAGAAGTGCCTAAGAATATTGCCCTAGAAATTGTGGCTAGTGTTAAGGGTTAAGGAGTAAGAAATGGCAAAGGAAAAGTACGAACGCAATAAGCCGCATGTAAACATTGGTACGATTGGTCATGTGGATCATGGTAAAACAACGTTGACGGCAGCAATTACCAAGGTTTTATCCTTAACGGGTGGGGCTGAATTTAAAGATTATGCTGATATTGATGGTGCTCCAGAAGAACGTGAACGTGGCATTACGATTGCAACGGCGCATGTTGAATATGAAACAGAAGCACGTCATTATGCACATGTAGATTGCCCAGGTCATGCGGATTATGTGAAAAACATGATTACAGGCGCAGCACAGATGGATGGCGGTATTTTGGTTGTCTCG
>JAUZQM010000053.1 GCA_030950985.1 Mariprofundaceae bacterium
GAATATTAGCCCACTTATAGATTATGATGATATATCATTAATCAGTATTCTACTTCTAGTGTCCAAAGAAGAAACCAATAGAAGATTACGAATTAGACATTCTAATAACGATACAGAATGTGAAACACGTATGAATGCATACGAAGAAGAGCGGAATGAGTTGGCTAATTTAATCAGGAGTGGGGCTAAACTTAATTTTGACCTTATCATAAACAATACTAATAACTCATCTCAAGAAATAGCAGTAAAAGTTAATCGTTTTATTGTTTAAAAATGACGTGTTTAGGCTTACTTAAATGAGACAAAAACTTGAATTAAAAAAAACGAGAATAAATTGTTCTGTTTTAGACGAAATATCTAAATATTCTGAACAGGATGTCTGTATCGAAAAATCAATATCCGAAGAAGACATCATTGTTAAAGGTCAAACAATTGGCTTATTGGATATAAAAAACACTAATTTTAAATTTAATATTTCATTTATCAATTGCATGTTTACTGGTGATGTTTCTCTAGTAACGCTTAAATGCAATGGCAACCTAGCATTTGTAAATTGTGAAATGCGGTGTGATTTTACAGCGTATGATATTAGTGCTGAAAACACTTCGCTACAAATAATTAAATGTAAAATTAATGGAGATTTATTTTTAGAAAATGTTAAGTGTAAGCATATTGAACTAAGCACAATAACTGCCGATAAAATTACAATCACCTCAGGTGAAAGCAGTTGCATTATTGAAAAAATATCAATTTCTTCATTGGTAGTAGCCTCGTTAATTAAAATAACAAATATTGATGATTTGATCATACTAAATGCAGATGATGTATTTTCTCCTGCAATGCTTTTGCAGCATGTAAAAACAACAGCTAATGCAAGTATAAGCTTTAATGCTTGTAGGATTGATGATTTAAATATCGACCTCTCAAAAATTGATATGAATTCCCGTGTGACATATGAAAAATGCACATGTATCAATCTTGGGCTGACAAACAATACTTATAAATCTAGTAAAGTTGTTGTTGGTAACTCGCTAATGACTGGAACATTGACAATTACAGGGGTTGAAGAAAGAGATACTTATTTTGATATATCAACATCCAACCCAATTAATATCAACATCGATAATTATTTAACAGATTTCATATCTGACTCTAATGCTAAGACTCCATTATTTAATGAGGACAGAGATATCCCACAAAGAGTTAGAACATTAAAAATGCTTAAAACAGCATTTGCAAATGACCATCAATACTTAATGGAGGATAGCTGTTTTTATAAGTTAAAAACAGCTGAAGCAAGGTTAAACACTCGAAAAAAACATCATGTCTTCAAAATTCTTTCATATTTATCATATCTTTTAGGGAGATATATGTTTGGGTGGGGGGTGAAAATTACAAACCCCATAATAACATTATTTTTAAGTATGCAATTATCAACGATTTTTAATTATTTAACCTTAGCGTTAGATAAGAGTATTAATACAGTTGAGTATTTAGGACAAAAATTAACAGGAATTTATGCATCTGAAGTGTTGACAATACTAACATTTTTTGGGCAGCAAGCAGATGTAAAGTTAAGTAGTGGCATTCCAATTTATATCCTTATTTCGGAGTTTTTGTTTGGATTGATTATGACAACACTTATTGTTGGCATCCTGATAAGAAAGTTAGTCAGATGAACATTAATAAAAAATGGAATGTTATTTTTGATTATGGAGGTGTGATATCAAATGGTTCAAGAAAAGATATTATAATAGATGCTTTATGTAACAATGAGAATCAACGCAATATCATGAATGATTTTTTTTTATCTAAATTTGTCAAAGAGGCAGCGAGAGGAAAACATAGCAAACTTGAAATCAATAAAAGAATTAAGTTGTTATTAAAGGGTGTAAATGAAGCCAGAATAAATCAAGTTTTTATTGAATCTTGCAAGCCAAATGGGGAAGTACTATTAATTCTTAATAAGTTATTAGGCAATAGTAACCTCTATATAGTATCCGACAGCCTGCCGCATTTTAGCGATTATATAGAAAATAACTTTTATTCAATGTTTAATGAAAGTTATTTTTCGGATAGATTAGGCACAAGGAAGTCAGAAATGTTATTTGATATAATAAAGGAAAAAAAATCAAATATATTTAAAAAATCTGTATATATTGACGATAAAGAATTAAACTTTAAGAGTCCAGTGCTTTCAAATGTTTTGACTATTAAATATAAATCAGCAGCGCAGCTTAATAAAAAATTAGTTGAAATCGGTATATTAAAAAGCTAACCAAAGCATCGAGAGGGACTTTCGCTTCGCTCCAGAGCCTCATTTGCGTCGTTTGATTTATTCGGTGATGTGATTATTGCTGTGTGGAATAGCCATGCAGGGATGGGTAGCGTGCTGGCATGACTGAATCCCATGCCATTTTTCGTTTGATTAACGATGCCCACAATCCTTGGGCTGATATGTTTTTTGGTGTCGTTACAGGCCTGGGTGATGGTTTGATTATTGCACTGCTGTGTTCGTTGCTGATGCTGTTTCGTTTACGCCTTGGCATGGCGGCACTATTGGCATTTATTGTCTCCGGTTTACTAGCGCAGTTACTTAAACGCATCTTTGATATGCCGCGACCACCGGTTGTGCTGGATAATGTGCATGTGCTGGGGCATACGCTGAGCTCACATAGTTTTCCATCCGGCCATGCTACTTCCGATGGTGTGATGGTATTGTTGGCATTCTTATTCTGGTCGTATCGCGATTGGCGCGCTCCGGCTATAGCAGGGCTGTTTGTCTTGGCGGCGATTGGCCGTATTTATGTAGGGGTACATTTTCCGCTGGATGTTGCGGTGGGATTATTGATCGGTGTGATGACAATGTGGTTATGCTGGTCGTGGTCAAAGCGCTGGCCTGTAGAGCTATGGCGGCAATCACCATGGGCATGGAAAATACCCGGTTTTATTGTTGCGATCGAGGCGGCAGTGCTGGGCTTGGGTTATCAGGTGCAGCCATCAACGGCCCAATCGCTGGCGCTGATTTTACCGGTCGCATCGTTGTTTATATTGATGCATATCTGGAAGGGAAAACTACATCATGGCTGATATGAAAAGTACAGGCGCGGTGAAAGGCGAGCCCAAAGAAATGGAAACAAAGGTTCATTTTGAATTGTTGGAAAAACCGGATCGGGTTGAGGGCATCTGCAAGCTGCTGCTCAGGCGTGGGCGTTTAACTCCGCATGTGCTTATTTTGTGTCCGGATGATGCTTTTGCAGCGCAGTTGAATGAACGCTTGTGGACAATTCATCCGGAATCATTTTTGGCTCACGATCTGGCTGGTGATGGGGTGGAAAAAAACAGTCAGCAGCCGATTCTATTGGCCACGTCGATTATGCGGGATAATGCTGCGCCGGTGTTAATCAATGGTGGTCTGGAAATTCCGCAGGATGTGTCGGGTTTTGCGCATATTGTGGATTTTGTCGATGGCTGGGATGAATCGCTGAAACAGGCTGCGCGCGAGCGTTTCCGAACCTACCGTCAAATGGGGCTGGAGCCGACCTATCTGGCTCGAAAGGGGTGAGTCTATGGCAGGCATGAATGCAGACGATGAACGCAGAGCCTTTATTCGCCATCCTGTGGATGTGCCGATTCATATTGCCTTGCAATCGAGTGAAGAACTACAGCATATCTCGATGTCCGATGTCGGGGAAGGTGGGGTCGCATTTTTTACCAATGTGGCCTTTGATGATGGCATGGTATTGAAAATTACCGTGCCGCATGTGCAACCACCTTTTGAGGCTGCTTGTGTGGTCTGTTGGCGCAAAATATCCGGCGAGCAGTTTGAAGTGGGGGTGAAGTTTTTGGATGAGAGCAGTCGTTTTCGTGCCCGCATGGTGGAGCAGGTTTGTCATATCGAGGGTTATCGCAAACAGGCGGCTGAACAGGGGCGCATACTCAGTGGTGAAGAATCGGCGCAAGAGTGGATCGGTAAATATGCAGCGCATTTTGGTGGTAGGTAAGCATCAATGAATTATTTTACAGCGGATACATTTGCTTTTCTGGAAAGCCTCGCAGCCAACAATACACGCGACTGGTTTGCAGATCATAAACAGGATTATGAAGATCAGGTCAGAGAGCCTGCTTTGGCTTTTATTGAGGCGGTTGGTGAACGTTTACCAGCTTTTGCGCCACATTTCACTGCCGATAGCCGCAAGATGGGTGGATCGTTGATGCGGGTGTATCGTGATACCCGTTTTGGCAAAGATAAAACACCGTACAAAACCAATATCGGCATCCAGTTTCGCCATGAGGTGGGTAAAGATGTGCATGCACCGGGTTTTTATGTGCATATCAGTGCGGCATCCTGTTTTGTCGGTGTGGGCACATGGCATCCGCCATCACCGAGTCTGGCGGCTATTCGGCAGGCGATTGTCGATTCTCCGCAGGCCTGGTTGGATGTGCGTGATGATGAACAGTTTCAGCGCTGGTTTTATTTATCCGGTGAGAGTTTGAAAACTGCACCGCGTGGCTTTGATCGTGATCATGCCATGATTGAAGATCTCAGACGTAAAGATTTCATCGCCATCAGTGATATTGCGCCGGCCTTGATTGAGCAGCCGGATTTCGCTGCGATGGTGTGTGATTATTTTGTTGCAGGCACACCGCTCATGCGTTTTTTGTGTCGTGCGATGCGCTTGCCGTTTTAAGATGTTGCATGTGCTGGAGCGGATGGTTTTGCGTTACGGCGTATTGGTTTCTACGACTGTCATGGTGGTCATCGCCATTTTTACAGCCACGCTGTTTGATTATATCTATTATGCTATATTGTTTCAGGTGGAGATGTATGACGGCTGGTTCTACTCGGACTTGTTTATTGCAACCGCAGTTGGCTTTCCGGTGATTGGTATTTTGTTTCGCTTGATCGAAAAGGGGTACAGGCAACAGGCTGCATTGAATGATGCTTTGTCTCAGGTGAAAGAGCTCAAAGCCTGGCTGCCAATGTGCGCATGCTGCAAAAAGATTCGTGATGAAAAGCACCAATGGCATCATCCGGATGTCTATATTCGTGATCATACCAACTCGAAAGTATCGCATGGTATTTGTCCCGAATGTCAGCAAGAGGATGAGTTGAGTGAGTTTGTGCGCAGACAAAGCAGCAGTTGAGGTTGCTGGAAAGATAGCGAGACGTATCATGCGGTGATTCAAATAAGAACGATTGAGGATTTCCCCATGAGCCAGCAAGAGCTAGCGAAAACCTACGACCCGCAAGCGGTTGAACCTGCCATCAATGAGCAATGGTTGAATTCGGATGCATTTCGCCCGAAGCCACAACAGAGCACGCCGAAAACTGCTGCCGGT
>JAUZQM010000054.1 GCA_030950985.1 Mariprofundaceae bacterium
GAAGCTCAAACCCTTGCCAATGTTTATTTGGCGATGGAAAATGATTTAGAAATTATCCCAATCATCAATAAAATTGATTTACCTTCTGCGGATGTGGAAGAAGCCAAACGTCAAATTGAAGATATCATTGGTATTGACGCATCTGAAGCCATTGCTGTTTCTGCCAAAACAGGTGAAGGCATTGGGGATGTACTCGAAGCCATTGTACAACGGATGCCTGCGCCTCAAGCCAACAATGACAAGCCTTTGCGTGCTTTGATTGTAGATTCTTGGTTTGATTCCTATGTGGGTGCGGTCGCACTCGTACGGGTGTTTGATGGTGTCATAAGAAAAGGTGATAAAATTCGTTTGATGTCGAATAAAATCGCCTACGAAGTCAATGATGTAGGGGTCTTTCAACCTGCCCCTTGTTCTACACCATCGCTTATTTCGGGCAGTGTTGGCTTTATGATTTGTGGCATCAAAACGCTCGCAGATTTGCGTGTAGGTGATACGGTAACGTTAGAACGTCAGCCTGCCGAAGAAAGTCTCCCCGGTTTTAGAGAACCTAAAGCGATGGTTTTTTCAGGCCTTTATCCTATTGATTCTGCTGATTATGTGGATTTGCGTGATTCTCTCGAAAAGTTAAACATGAACGACCCTTCGTTTTCGTATGAAGTTGAAAGTTCAACCGCATTGGGCTTGGGATTTCGCTGTGGATTTCTAGGCATGTTGCATATGGAAATTATTCAAGAGCGATTGGAACGTGAATATGATTTGGATTTGATTACGACAGCACCTTCGGTGGTTTATCGCATTCATTTCAAAGATGGCAGTATCAAAGAAGTCTCCAACCCGAGCGGTTTTCCTGATCCCGTTGAAATGATTAAAATTGAAGAACCCACTGTCCGTGCCAATATTTTTATGCCAGAAGAATTTGTTGGTTCTTTGATGAAATTATGCCAAGAACGTCGTGGTTTACAGGAAGACATGAAGTTTATTGGGCAAGGTCGGGTGATGCTGACATACAACTTGCCACTGGGTGAAATGGTCATTGATTTTTATGATAAATTAAAATCAGTATCACGCGGTTATGCTTCTATGGATTATGAATTAGCAGCGTTTCGTGAAGAAGCGGTCATTAAATTAGATGTCTTGGTGCATGGTGATGTGGTGGATGCTCTTTCGATGATTGTTCATCAGTCGATGGCAGAACCACGCGGTCGTTTATTGGTGAAAAAATTACGTGAGCTGATTCCTCGCCAACAGTTTGATGTACCGATTCAAGCTGCGATGGGTGGAAAAATTTTAGCCCGTGAAACCGTTAAAGCGTTGCGTAAAAACGTGATTGCTAAATGTTATGGCGGTGATATTACACGCAAACGTAAGCTTCTTGAAAAACAAAAACGTGGTAAAAAACGCATGAAGGCGATTGGCAGTGTGCAAATACCACAAGAAGCATTTTTAGCCGTCTTAAAACTTAATGAGGAGAATTAATCGCATGAAAAAGCAACAAAAACCAATTTGGCGCGAATGGTTGGAAAGTTTAATTGTCATTGGTTTAATCGCCATTGTGATTCGTAGCTTTATTGTCGCGCCGTTTAAAATACCATCATCAAGTATGGTACCGACTTTAGAAGTGGGCGATTATTTGTTCGTCACGCGTTATGACTATGGCTTTCGGATTCCCTTGACTGATATTCAAATTGCGCCAAAAACTGCTCATCATGGGGATATTGTTGTCTTTGATTACCCTGGGGATCGACGTATTGATTATATCAAACGTATTGTTGGTTTACCGGGTGATCAAATTACCTACAAAAACAATGAACTTTATGTCAATGGCAAAAAAATGAAGCTATCAAAAAAAGGCGAGCGTGCTTATTTTATGGGTGATGGAAGCGTTGATGTATCAGGGCTTTATGAAGAACATTTATTTGATGTTAATCATGAAGTCTTGCGCAAAGCTTATTCCATTAAAGATGGTGTATGGACAGTACCTACTGGGCATTATATGGTCCTTGGCGATAACCGAAATAACTCAAGAGACTCACGTTTTTGGGGCTTTGTACCTCAATCCTACTTGGTAGGTAAAGCAGAGCTTGTGTGGTGGTCTTGGAATCATCAAGAAGGTACAGTGCGTTGGGAACGTTTGGGTAAAATTCTTCATTGATAAACAAGGAAAATATAATGAAACAGCATGAAAAAGGTTTTTCAATCATCAAAATGATGATATGGGGTATGATTATTGGTGCTTTGGGTTTATATGTGACTGCCGTATTGCCTATTTATAATACATATTGGAAGATTCAAGGCGCATTTGATGGCGCAATTAAAAATTTATCAACATTATCAGAACAAGGCCTTCGCAATCGGCTTCCTGAGTTATTAAAGACACAATATTTAAATCTTGAAAGTCTTCCAGAAGAGTTTCGGGAAAATTTAGAAGTAATATCAAATAGCGAGGGATATATGAAAATATCATCCTCTTACCATATCACAGCATGGTTTTTAGGTCAGCCTGATGCAATTAACGCTGAATCGAGTAAAGGTGTTAATTTGACAACTAAGTGGAACCATTTGCGTTCTCAATGGAAAAAAGAATTTGAATTTAAACCTTATGCAGAATCAGCTCATGAAGTCCCATAAGTTAGCTCATCAATTAGGCGTCTCCTTTTGTGATGGCAGTTTATTGCAACGTGCTTTGACCCATTGTTCTTATGGCATGGAACACATGGAACGTCTGGAATTCCTAGGTGATGCCGTGTTGGGTTTGGTTGTTGCCGAGTATTTACACGAACGTTTTCCGAATGAAGCAGAAGGTCAATTATCGCGTCTTAGAGCATCTTTGGTGCGCAAAGAAAGTTTGTATGCCATCGCCCAAATATGGCAACTTGAAGGCTATTTACGTGTTGGTGAAGGTGAAAGAAGCAAGCAAGGTGGTGTCAAATCAAACTCCATTGTTGCCAATGCAGTGGAAGCTGTATTGGGAGCTGTATTCAAAGATGCTGGTTGGGATGCTGTACGCCCATTGATTTTGAAGGCTTGGCAACCGTTGTTTGAATCGCTGATAAAAGGTGATGCGCGTGATGCTAAGAGTCAATTACAAGAATACACACAAGGAAAAAACTGGGGATTACCAACATATGAGGTGATTGATTTAGGGGTGAATGTATCACCTCGTTTTCAAGCCTCATGTTATGTGCAAGGTGTCTTGCAGGGTAAAGGCATGGGCGAACGGAAAAAGTTTGCCGAACTCGCAGCTGCTCATGATGTATTGAAAAAAAATAAAGTCATTGACTGAATTGCAAGTTGATGTGGCGGTTTTTGCCCCACTTCGCATGTTACTTTCTTATCAATGGGTGGCTCCATTGGGCGAGCCGATGGTAGGGATTCGTGTGCAAGTCCCATTGGGTGCTTCGTATCGCTTAGGTGTTGTTTGCTCAATTCAACGCAAAACTCATGATTCACCTTTAAAAGAGGTGCATGATCGTTTGGATATCATGCCTTTGTATGACCCTGTTTATCAATCATGGTTAAAACGTGCGGGGGGTTATTATTTATCCCCTGAAGGACAAGTTTGGGAAATGGGCTTGGCATGGGCTCAGGAAAATAAGCGACGTTTTCGCTGTGTCCACCCTGATATTTTACAGACATATGATGCTGATTTGGCAGCCGTTTTTAAAACCAAAGCTGCATTATCATGGTCAACTATCATGCGGCGAACACAAGAAAAATTGCCTTGTTATCGTTTGTTACAAGCTGTGCAACGTGGCGATATTGAACTTGCTCTGCGTCCATTAAAAAACAACAAGATCGCTTCCAAACTGCAAGAAGAACGTCCCAATCGTTTGCGACCTATTCAACGCAGTTCTGTCGCAAAGATTCTCAAGGCAAGAAAAAAATTCCAACCTTTTTTACTGTTTGGTGTAACGGGTTCAGGAAAAACAGAAGTTTATTTAAAAGCCGCTGAAGCTTTGGTGAAACAAGGGCAACAAGTGTTAATTTTAGTGCCTGAAATTGGTTTAACCCCCATGTGGTTAGCACGTTTATCACAGCGTTTTGAATCCTTGATGACATGGCATTCGGCGATGTCCGATGTTGAACGAATTGCTGTGCGATCAAAATTAAATAGTTTGGATGTATTGATTGGAACACGTTCGGCACTTTTTCTTCCGTTGCCGCGTTTAAGTTTGATTGTTGTTGATGAAGAACACGACACATCCTTTAAGCAACATGATGGTGTTGCTTATTCTGCACGAGATATGGCACTGCTGTTGGCGCAAGAAAAAAAAATCCCTGTCATTTTAGGTTCAGCGACCCCCAGTTTAGAAAATTGGCGACAAGTCAATTTGGGGCATATGCAACTCTTGGAAATGCCTGAACGAATTTCAGGTTATGCTGCCATTCAGCCCGACATTGTGGATATGCGCGGAAATCATGCTGTTTTATCGGATACTTTGATTCAAGCCTTGTCGGATACAAAAAAAGCCAAGCAACAATCCATTCTTTTTCTTAATCGACGGGGTTATGCACCTGCTTTGCAATGTTCTGCCTGTGGTTTTGTGCCTGAATGCCAGGCTTGCTCGTTACGCTTAACCTTACATCGACAAAAAGGAGAATTACGTTGCCATAGCTGTGGTTATGTGCGCCGTGTACCTCGTATTTGTGAAAGCTGCGGGGAAGATGCCTTGTTACCCTTGGGTGTGGGTACAGAAAAAATTGAAGAAGTCTTACAGCAACATTTGCCAAATTTATCGTTTGCACGCTTTGATCGAGATATGGTGCGTACACAAACCCAATTACAAGATACCTTGCAAGCCTTTGCTGATGGTGCATTGGATTGTCTGATTGGTACGCAGATGTTGGTGAAAGGGCATCATTTTCCAAATGTAACTTTGGTGGGTGTCGTTAATGCCGATTTAGGACTCAACTTACCTGATTTTCGGGCAGGCGAACGTTGGTGGCAGCAAATGACCCAAGTCATGGGCAGAGCAGGGCGTGGCGAACATGCAGGTCGTGTTGTCATTCAAACATGCAATCCTGATGCATCCTTGCTAGCACGTTTAGGTGATGTCGATGCCCGTGTCACCTTGGATGAGGAAACTGCCTTGCGCAAAGAATTATCCTTTCCACCTTTTGGACGTTGGGTACGCATTGTATTTTCATCACCCGACAGAGATAAGGCAGATAAAGCAGCAGCAATGATGGCAGAGCGGATACGAACATGGGAAGGTATTCAAGTCGGTGGGCCGATGGCGTGTGCTATGGAAAAAATAGCCCATCGCTTTCGTGTCGAAATACTCATTCGCGATGCTTCACGAAAAATATTACCGTGGAAGCTTGCACCCTTATTGAATCAGTTACGCATACCATCAGGGGTGCGGCGGCATATCGATGTCGATCCACAGGATATGATGTAGTGGTATCACACCATGATTGAAATATGACACGATTCGCCCCACCAAAAAGGCGAGGCAAATCGTGATCATACATTCTTAATTTACTGATGTTACGCACTCTGGTGAAAAAAACCGTCATTCCAGGCTTAGGAAGTGTGGCTTTAGCCACGCCCTGATACTTTATTCAGCGCGGCTAAAGCCGCACCCCCCAGAGTCATGAACACACAGCAACGCCCGTCCCCGAAATTCGATTAAAAAATCAAGGGATGATGGTATGCGTAACATCAGTGATGTAATTGTATAGTCGTTAAATCAATAAAGCATTGATTTTACGGACAAAACCAGCTGGATCTTCAGGTAATGCACCTTCAGCTAGCATCGCTTGATCAAACAAAATATCTGCATAATCAGCAACATCAGATTCAGATTCCAAGCCCGCTAAACGTTGAATCAAGGCATGTTCTGGATTGATTTCTAGAATAGGTTTAGCAGAAGGAATATCTTGACCTGCTTGTTTAAGAATACGTTCCATATTGCCTGACATATCAAAGCTATCAGCCACCAAACATGCTGGCGATTCAGTCAACCGATCAGTGACACGAACATCTTTGACCTTTTCACCCAAAGCAGCTTTCAGCTTCTCAACCACAGGTTCAGCAGATTTGACTGCTTCATCATGTTCTTTTTTATCTTCTTCAGCATTGTCACCCAATTTGGATAAATCTAATTCACCTTTGGCAATCGATTGTAATTTCTTACCATCAAATTCAGTCAAGTGTGATGTTAGCCATTCGTCAATACGATCGGATAATAATAAGACTTCAATGCCTTTCTTACGGCAAACTTCCAAGTGTGGGCTATGTTTGGCGGCTGAAAAAGTATCGGCAGTGATGTAATAAATAGTATCTTGATTTTCAACCATACGTTCAACATACGTTTCCAAGGCAACACTTTGTTCATCGCTTTGTGTGCTTGAAAAACGCAATAATTTAGCAATACGATCACGGTTCGCATTGTCTTCAATAATGCCTTCTTTCAAGCAGTTACCAAATTCTTTCCAAGCATCAGCATAATCCGTATTTTCATCACTGGCTTGTTTCGCCATATCTTCAAACATCGCTAGAATACGTTTGGTCGCACCTTTTTTCATGGCGCTCATAGCTGGACTTTGTTGTAAAATTTCACGTGATACATTCAATGGCAAATCATTGCTATCCATGATTCCGCGTACAAAACGTAAATAACGTGGCAATAAATCTTCCGTAGCTTCAGAAATAAAGACACGACGAACATAAAGTTTTACACCATGTTTGGCTTCCGCTTGCCATAAATCAAAAGGTGCGCGTTTTGGAAGATACAAAAGCAAGGTGTATTCATACTTACCTTCAAGTTTTTGATGTAAACGTGCCAATGGGTCTTCAAAGTCGTGCGCAATATGTTTATAAAAATTATTATAATCTTCATCGGATAATTCAGCTTTAGGACGTGTCCAAAGTGCAGAGGCTTGGTTGACCGTTTCAATTTCAGCAGGTTTTTCTTCTTCACCTTCTGCAACAGGTTCAGGCATACCCAACATACGAATAGGGAAAGGGATGTGATCGGCATACTTATGAATGGTGGACGTTAAACGAAAAGCTTCTAAAAATTCATCCGCTTCTTCGCGTAAATGCAACACAATTTCTGTACCACGGGTTTCTTTGTCAACGGTTTCAATGTCATATTCACCGTCACCAGTAGATTCCCAACGTACACCATCCGCATGGTCTAAACCAGCGCGGCGCGTAGTCACAACCACTTTATCAGCCACTAAAAACGAGGAATAAAAACCAACCCCAAATTGACCAATCAAATGGGCATCTTGCTCTTGATCACCCGATAATTGACCAAAAAATTCTTTGGTACCTGAACGCGCAATCGTACCAATATTGGCAATCACTTCATCACGGTTCATACCAATACCATTATCACGAATGGTAATGGTGCGTGCATCTTTATCGGCTTCAATATACACATGAAGATCAGAGTCACCTTCATACAAAGCGTCATCTTTGGTGGCTTCAAAACGTAATTTATCGGCTGCATCAGATGCATTGGAAATCAATTCACGTAAAAATATTTCTTTATTGGAATAAAGAGAGTGAATCATCAAATCGAGGAGTTGTTTTACCTCGGTTTGAAAGACGTGCGTTTCTTTACTTGCTGTCATTGTTTTTTCTCCTTAGAAATTGTTACAAAATGGCAAAGTGAAACCTCTGCACTGTATAATTTTTAACGCAGATGAAGCCAAAAAAGTACACGGTGAAGTGGTCTCAAAGTACGGATTTAGATAAGGGCTAACGATGCTATATTCAAGGGGTATATTGATATTCCATCAAAAGAACACAGATTGCCCCTCATATTTAGCCCTCATATTTAAATAAGCTCAAAAGGAATTTATGACAACAACAAACTTTCGCTGTGGTACCGTGGCTCTTTTAGGGCGACCCAATGTAGGAAAATCCACATTGATGAATTATATTATTGGTGTGAAAGTCGCTATTGTGACACCCAAACCACAAACCACACGCCATCGCATCTTGGGCATCCATAGTGATGAACAGACACAAATGATTTTTGTTGATACACCGGGTATCCATCAGAGTGATCAACAATTAAATCGTAATATGGTACGTGTCGCCTATGCAGCAGCAGAAGAAGCCGACGTATTGGCAATCATGCAAGATTGTACACAGCCCTTGGATCGTGGAACACGCGCTTTAATTGAGCGTTTTTCCGATGGTCGTTTAACACAACCGCGTATTCATGTTCTCAATAAAATAGATCGTGCCAATAAAGATAAGTTATTGCCACGTTTGGAATTGATGCAACAACTCGACCCCAAAGCCAAGGCATATATTCCGATTTCAGCGCGTAAAGGAAAACAAGTGGATGCTTTGCTGCAAGAATTGACCTTGCACTTACCCGAACGTGAGGCGATGTATGATTTGGATTCATTTACAGATCAAAGCCAACGTCAACTGGTCGCTGAATATGTGCGAGAACAAGTGTTTTTATCCATGCATCAAGAAATACCTTTTCAAACAGCCGTTGATATTGAGCAATTTACAGATGTAGGGAATGGAAAAATTGAAATTGAAGCTGTCATTTTGGTAGGCAGCGAACGCCATAAACCGATGTTAATTGGACGTGGTGGTGAAAGCATGAAACGTATAGGTATTAAAGCCCGTGAAGGTTTGGAACAATTATTGGATTGTAAAATTAATTTAAAACTATGGGTCAAAGTCGATCCTAACTGGTTCAATAATCCAGCGAAGTTGTTTGATTTAGGTTTGGATGGCTGAACAACATGATGAGGCCTTACTGTTAAGACGTATTCCTTACAGTGAATCCTCATTAATTTGCCACTTTTTCACCAAAAAACATGGAAAAATAAGTTTAATGGCACGCGGTGCTAGGCGATTAAAAAGCCCTTTTCGATCAGCATTATCACCGTTATATGATCTTCATATTCATTGGCAGGAAGGTCGGACGGGCATGGGGCAACTTCGCTCTATCCAGCGGGATCAATGTTTATTGAATGAAGCGGATGCTTTGTTGGGGTTGGAACTTTTAGCCAATATTCAACATCTGTTTCAAGAAAGTGATGAGCATGCCTTTCAAATGGTACACGAAGCATTGTTCTGCATCTCAGAACGTGGTGGAAAAGAAGGTTTATGTATGGGTGTTTGGCTTTGTTTGAAATATACAGGTTGCTTGGGAGAGTTGTTTCATTGTTGGCATTGTGGTCAGGAAACGATGGGTAACATGCTGTGGAAAGCAGATCAGTTGGCTTGTTTGAAGTGTGCAACAACAGGCTTACCTGTCTCCATAGGTTTAAGAAAAAGTATGCATGCAATTTTTCAACATACCCATGTTCATTTGAATCAAGCTGATTTAAAAACATGGCAAGCTATCATTGGGCTTTTATTGCAGGAACATCGTATTAAAGTTTCAGAAAGTTTTTTGTAAGGAGTATATATACTATGCATTTGGGTGTTAATATTGATCATGTGGCGACATTGCGCCAAGCACGTTTAACCACGTATCCCAATCCAATCACAGCAGCTCGTTTATGTATTGAAGCTGGTGCAGACGGTATCACAGCGCATTTAAGAGAGGATCGCCGTCATATTCAAGATGCGGATATGGAATCTTTGGCGGCGATGGCAAAGGCAGGTGAGTTGCATTTAAACATGGAAATGGCTGTGACCGATGAAATGGTAAGCATTGCTTGTCGTTTAAAACCTCAAGCGGTGTGTCTTGTACCAGAAAAACGTGAAGAACTCACCACAGAGGGCGGTTTAAATGTCGCAGAGCATGAATCTCGTATGCAAGAAGCCGTGGCAAAACTTTCCGATGCTGGGTGCCGTGTTTCTATGTTTATCGATCCTGACAAAACACAAATAGCGGCCTCTCATCGCATTGGCGCTGCGGTTGTTGAACTTCACACGGGGCATTTTGCTAATTTAAGTGGTGAGCGTCAGAAGCAGGAATGTGCTGATGTACGTCAAGCTGCGAAATATGCGCGCACATTGGGTTTAGCAGTGCACGCAGGGCATGGATTAACATTGGAAAATACAGCTGATATGGTGGCTATTGCTGAAATTGAAGGCTTAAATATCGGACATGCCATTATTGCAGATGCAATCTTTAAGGGTTTACATCAATCCATCGCTGATTTTAAAGCAGCGATGCAACGGTGATTGTCGGTATTGGCGTTGATAGAATTGCTTTGGCACGCGTGGAAAAAAGTTTAGATCGCTTTGGCAATCGTTTTGTGGAAAGAATTTATACCGATTTAGAATACCAACTGGCTCAAAAAAAAGGTGTCGTGCGTCGTTTATCAATGTTTTTTGCGGCAAAAGAAGCCGTATCGAAAGCTTTGGGTACAGGCTTTATTGGTTTTGGCATGAAAGAGATTGAAATAAGCTACGAACCAAGTGGTAAGCCCGTGGTGATATTGCATGGTGGTGCCAAGCAGTGTGCAGCTGCTTTAAATGTTGATGGTATACATCTCTCTTTAACGGATGATGATGGTGTGGCCATGGCATTTGTTGTGATTGAAGCTTAATTGACATATGGGCGCATAAACAGTGCTAGACAGTGAATAAATATTCATGTGTAATGCACGCGATATTTTCATTATCAATAGATATTTAGTTTGGAGGCAATCAATGAAATTGAATAAAATCTTATGGCTGGCATGTGTAGGTCTAGGCTTGATGGTATCTGGCTGCGCTGCGAAGAAAAATGATTTAAGCATAATTGAGGCGCAAAAAGCGCAATACAATGCTGAAGTTCGTCTCGATGCGAATAGTTTATACCAATCCGCTCAAACAACTTTAAATCAAGATGCTGGTAATACGTCAACATCTGCCAACCAACAAGCTGTTAAAAATGCAATGGCTGAGTTAAAACAGGCTTTAGCAGGTAACGATATTGAAAAAGTTAAACTTGCAAAACAAAAATTAGCTGCGGCACTTCAAGCGCTAAAAGAAAGTGATGCTGCTCAAGCGGCAGCTGATCAAGCGGCAGCTGCTCAAGCGGCAGCTGATCAAGCGGCAGCAGCTCAAGCTAAATTGTTAGCAAAACCTATTAGTAACGGTGTTTATTTTGCCTTTGACAGTGCTTCTTTGGAAAGCGCAGGTAACAATTTATTAGAAGCTTATTCAACATGGTTGAATGCGAATGCTGATGTCAACGTAACGATTGAAGGAAATTGCGACCAACGTGGTAGCCGTGAATATAACTTGGCGTTAGGTCAACAACGTGCTGATAGCATCAAACAGTATTTGGTTCAACGTGGTGTCAATGAATCACGTTTAGATGCGGTTTCCTTTGGCGAAGAACGCCCTGTTTGCCAAGGTTCTGGTGAAGCTTGCTGGGCTCAGAATCGTCATGCGGATATTGTTAGTCGCTAAGTGTTATCCCGTTTTTCAGGTCAACAACCATCGGGTTTCCCGATGGTTGTTTTTTTCGTACCCTTTGTTTGCTTATCATTATCAGCATGCGCACCCAAAGAGAAAATTTCATGGTCAGGTGATAAAGATTTAATTTTGCAATCGCTGGATAATGTAAGCCAGTCTCAAAACCTTTCACAAAGTAATATGACCTTACTTAATCAACGAATGTTAAAACTGGAACGCACTGTTTCCAAACAAGAATCAACTGTAGCAAGTTTAAAAGCAACATTGAAACAGGAAAAAATGAAGCAGTTTCAATGGCAAATAGTGCAAGAACAAGAAAATAATAAAAACAAACATGATGTATCTTTAAAAAAATCAATAGCAACCATCACGAAAGTTCCTGTTGCCTCTTCTGTCCCAACAATATCGCTGGCCAAAAAATTGAAAAAAATTGAAAAAGACATTCAAGAAGTCTCTGCGGTGGCAACACGCGATGGTATCATCAGTAAAAAAACGAAAGAAAAAGACCTTTATACATCTGCTTACCTTTCATTAAAAAGTGGTCGTTATGATGAAGCCATTTTATCGTTTAAAGATTTATTGGAACAATTTCCAAAAGGTGAACTCATAGATCAAGCATATTACTGGTTGGGTGAAAGTTTTTTATCCAAAGGTAATATGGATCAAGCGATTAAGTCTTTCTCAACATTAATTCAAACATACCCGAAAAGCGCAAAGTACCAGCCATCTTTTATAAAATTAGCCATGGCTTATAAGGAAAAAGGTCGTATGGGAGATGCAAAAGCTGTGTTGCAACGTCTGATTGATGAGTATCCTGATTCTCGTTCAGCTGATCACGCACGTATTCAGCTTGCATCGCTTAATCATACAGATCAGCAATAATTCATGCTCAATATTCATGAGATTTATACCAGTGTGCAGGGGGAAAGTACGCTAGTAGGCACACCCTGTACGTTTGTTCGTTTAGCAGGATGCCCTTTACACTGTACATACTGTGATACTTTGGATGCGATTCCTTTTGATAGTGGTCAGGCAATGTCTATTTCAGACATCGTGAAACAAGTGAATGTATTATCCAATCCTTTGGTTTTAGTCACAGGCGGTGAGCCTTTAGCTCAAAAAGCATGTATACGTTTATTGGAACAATTATGTGATATTGTACCTATGGTGCAATTGGAAACATCAGGCGCATTGGATACAACATCTGTTCCCAAAGCAGTACGAAAAATTATTGATGTAAAAACTCCAGGGAGCGGTGAAGCACGGCATAATCGTTGGTCGAATTTTGAAAAATTACAGCCACATGATGAAATCAAGTTTGTATTAACCAGTCGTGAGGATTATGAATGGAGCCGTGATGTGCTACAAAAAATATTTCATAATGTTACAGCAACCGTATTATTTTCACCATGCTGGGAAAGTTTAAATCCTGCTGATTTGTGTGCATGGATTTTAGAAGATCATTTACCTGTTCGTTTACAAGTTCAAATGCATAAAGTGATTTGGGGAAAAGATAAAAAAGGTGTCTAGGGAAATGAATAGTACGATAAAAGCAGTGGTTTTATTATCAGGTGGATTGGATTCAGCCACCGCTTTGGCATGGGCATTGGATCAAGGTTGGTCATGTACCGCCTTATCATTCAATTATGGACAACGGCATCATGTGGAGTTGCAAGCATCGAAGACGATTGCAGCAACTTATGGTATTCAGGATCACCGTGTGATTGATGTGAGCTTAGGTGTGATTGGTGGATCTGCTTTAACATCATCCTTAGAAGTGCCTAAAAATTTACCTGAAAGTACAGATATTCCAATTACTTATGTGCCAGCAAGAAACTTGATATTTCTTTCTTTAGCCACGGGTTTAGCAGAAACCATAGGGGCTATGAAAATCGTAATTGGTGCGAATGTTGTGGACTATTCAGGTTATCCAGATTGTCGTTCAGATTTTTTATCAGCCTTTGAAACTGTTGCTAACTTGGGAACCAAGGTCGGGAGTGAAGGTCACCGTTTTGAGGTGGTTGCTCCATTGATTCAACTGAATAAATCAGAAATCATCCAGTTGGGTTTAAGTTTGGGTGTGGATTATGCATTGACTCGCTCATGTTATGACCCTGATGAACAAGGCAATCCTTGTGGTCATTGTGATTCATGCCGTTTTCGACAAGAAGGTTTTCGTCAACTTGGCAAAGAAGATCCGCTCACTTATTGCTAAAGTCCTAAAGATCTGTTTTCTTGAATTTTTCCTTAAAAAATTCTCAACATGGTGGTTTAATTGTTTCAACCGATAGGGTTAAATCAAAGATTAATTGAATATATTCGGTTACTTTATTGGCTGACCAACACTCTAAAAGTAAATCTCCTTTGCCTTGGATATAAAGTTTGAAATCCTTGTTGGATAACTCAACTTGGATATGATAAACACGGTGTCTGCGATCTTTATTGAGGGCAATCCCCAAACGTAAAAAGCTACTTAAATACTTCACACGTTGTTGGTTATCTTGGCTAAGTTGAGTGAAATCAGCATGTGATTTATCAGGAAAAGCTTTGCGTTGATAACGCACGGTTTGTGCTAAAACACTTTTATCCTTATCCGATAAACCTAAGAGTGATGATGCTGAAATAAGATAAGCAGCATGGTGATGATGTCCACCCACACGAACATACATGCCTATTTCATGAATGCGTGCAGCAATTTCCAATAATAAACGATCTTGTTTATCCAGATGATGTAAAGCTTGGCTTTGATCGAAAATACTCAATGCCAAACGTGCGACTAATTTCCCATAATGACGATCAATATGAAAACGCTTTCCCATATTTTGAGCAATTGCCAATAAATTTTTCCGTTGAGAATGACGGGTATCCGTTTCCGTATCCATCATATCAAGCAACACACCATCAAGAAGGCTGGCCTCAGGTATCAGCATATCTTTAACTTTTGCGAGCTTCATAATTTCATGAAAGACAATCGCAGCAGGTAGAATCACATCGGCACGATCAGGGCGAAGATTAAGATTATGCATGCGTTCTTCTAAACTCAATCCCTCTAAATGAACAATTAGGTTTTTCAATTGCTTATCAGTAATAAATGTTGATGACTTCCCATTAAAATATTGATGAATAAGACTACCTAATGCACCCGCATTACCGCCCGTTGCAATACATAAAGAAGCTTTCTTGCTGCCAATTTGTTCTTTTAACTTATTCCGTACCCCATCCATATATTCAGATAACAAGGTATTAAAATTGGATGATTCTCCTAAAATCTCAAGCAAACGAACCGTTCCAAGCTTGAAACTTTGTGCAGAAATGACTTCACCATTATCACATAGCGTCACTTCAACACTACCGCCACCCATATCCACCAAAAGTACGAATTGATGATGTAAATTAACCCGTCTAGCAATGGAATAATGTATCAATCTTGCTTCTTCTTCACCAGATATAAGCTCTAAAGATATATCTGTTTCTTGATGGATACGTTGAATAAGTTGCATACCATTACGAGCATCACGCATCGCGCTAGTGGCAACGGCACGGTATGTATCAATATGATATTGCTTAATAATGCGTTGAAATTGCTGGAATGCTTGCACTGCATCATGCATGGTTTGTGGAGAAATGGTGCCTGATGTAAACGCATCATGACCCAGCCGAACAGGTTCTCGATAACGTTGAATCAATTGTGCTACACCATCTTTATCATAAGCTGCAATACCCAAGCGCATCGCATTGGATCCAACATCAATGGCTGCAACAAGGCCATTTTTTTCTAAGCGCTCATCATGCGTAAAAAAATTGGTAAGTTCCATGTGCATATCGTGCCATATTGATGTTGATGATGCCATCATCACATGTAGAATCGTTATCTATCACTTTTTAGCTGATTAGTTTATTGTTGCGATTTACATAATCATGAATAATCGATGAGATGAGGGTTGAGTATATGAATATTTATAGTTTTACAGGGCGTTTAGGGCGAGATAGTGAAACACGTTTTACGCCAGGTGGCATGGCAATTTGTAATTTCACAGTGGCTGTAGACTATGGTTTTGGCGATAACAAAGGCACCAACTGGTTGCGTTGTTCATTATTTGGCAAGCGTGCAGAAGGACAATTGCCAAAATACTTAGTAAAAGGTACACAAGTTGCCATTAGTGGCGAACTTCGCATTCGTGAATACGATGACAAAGATGGCGTCAAACGTACATCCGTTGAAGTCAATGTAGATAAATTAGATTTGATTGGTGGCCGCAGTGATGGACAACAAGGTGGCGCTTATGCGCCTGCTCCAAGTGCAGCACCTCAAAGCAATGGCGGCGGCTTTCCAACCCATGGTGGACAAGCTCCTGCACAAGCAACACGCAAGGATCCTTTTGCAGATTCGCCATCTTTCAACAATGCTCCTGTCGATGATGATATTCCCTTCTAGTTTCTACCGGAATATGAATTGAGATTCACCACGATAATGATTGCATTTAAGGCTAAGACTCTTATTTTATAAGGGTCTTTACTTTTTTAACGTATCAAGCTGTTTTAACCATGTTGCTCAAGGTGTTGAATAAAATAACCATGCAAGAAAAGAAATCATATGTGAACAAGGATTTTGCTAATCTAAACTTAGAAACACAAATACCTGATTTACCGCCTGTTGCTTTGGATGCCTTTGAAGGTCCATTGGATATTCTTTTACAACTTATTCGCAAACAAAAAATGGATATTTTTAATATCCCATTGGCAACGCTAACGGCACAATATTTACACATCATTGAATCCCAAACCGTATTGGATATTGATGTATCGGGTGAATATTTGGTCATGGCAAGCACGTTAATGCAATTAAAAAGTCGTCTTCTTTTGCCACGCCCTGAAATTGATGATGAAGGCAATGCCATTGACCCACGCGAAACATTGGTGGCTCAATTATTGGCATATGAACAGTATCGTTTGATTTCTGAAAGTTTGAATGAATTACCACGCATGCAGCGTGATGTCTTTAAACGCTGTGTGTTTCCTGAATCAGAGGAGATTGAACGACCTTTGCCCGAAGCCAATTTAGATGATTTATTAGCCGCTTTTGCGCATGTTATCAAACGCATGAAGCAACCTGATCGCCATCGTGTGATGCTGGAAACGATGAGTGTGCGTGAACAAATGAAATTTTTACTCGAACACTTGCAATCAGGCAGTCGCTCACTCGCTGATATACTTGTGCCAACCCACCATCGTGAAGCATGGGTGACCACACTTCTTGCCCTATTGGAATTATGGCGACAACGAATCATTCAAGTCATTCAAGAACCTGAATCAAACAGCATTATGTTACTATTATCGAATCAAGAACCATGTTAGCACAACAGTTAGAAGCCTTAATCCTTGCTTCTGAAATACCGATTAGCTTGGAGAAAATGCGTGATATATTGGCAACAGATCGTTCCAGTTTGCAATTTTGTCTTGCAGAATTGGAGCTATTTTATGCCCAACGTGGCATTCGCTTGATGCATATTGCAGATGGTTGGCAGTTTCGTACAGCACCGAAATATGCACCCGTTGTGGCAAAACTCTGGCAAACACGTGCGCCTAAATTATCCCGTTCGATGTTGGAAACATTGTCTATTATTGCCTATCAACAACCCACGACACGGGCAGAAATTGAAGCTTTGCGAGGTATTCGTGTTTCAAGCTCTGTGATGAGTGGCTTACTTGAACGTGGTTGGGTGAAAGTGATCGGGCGCAAAGATGTCCCCGGTCGCCCACATATTTATGGCACAAGTAAACAGTTTCT
>JAUZQM010000055.1 GCA_030950985.1 Mariprofundaceae bacterium
TATTCAGTCTTAACAGGCTTTGAACATGATCCAAAGGGAAAAATTCCTGATGGTAACTTCAATGAATATTTTCCTGGGAATCGTATTGCCATGCCGGATCCAATGGGTTGGCTTGATCATGATAAAGCAGATACGGCACAAATTGAGCAAGACGCTCAAGATGTAGCTGCTTTTTTAGCATTCGTTACAGATCCACATCAAAATCAACGCCGTATCATTGGCTGTTGGGTGATGGGTTTCTTACTTCTTTTAACACTTGTCTTGTGGCGTTTAAAAGTTGAAATATGGAAAGATGTTAAACATTAAAGTCTGATTTTTTTAATGTAAGGAAAGCCTGTCCAGCGAGAGTTGGGCAGGCTTTTTTGTGTGGATGTAAGAAAATAATCATGAAGCAGACTGATATACTGATGTTACGCACGTTGATGAAAAAAAACGTCATCCCCGAAATCTTTTATCGGGGATCTATGTATGAAGATTCCCAATACAAACACTTGGGAATGACGGCGTGCGTAAGGTCAGTGATATACTTAAACTATTGTAAATATTCAGTATGTACTGAACCATTACAAATTATTTTAATAAATCATGGAGATATATAATCATGGGTGAAAAACAATCGGATGATATTCGTCAGCACGTGCGTGAAAGTTATGCAGAGGTTGCTGAGGCAAGCAATAGTGGCGATTGCTGTGGTGTCGAATCGAGTTGCTGCGGTGTGTCTGATGATACGGCCATCAACACATTGATTTCAACACGCATGGGATATTCGGAAGAAGATTTAAAACAAGTCCCTGATGGTGCAGATATGGGTTTGGGTTGTGGTAATCCACGCGCTATCGCGAGTCTAAAAAAAGGCGAAGTTGTCGTTGATTTAGGCAGTGGAGGTGGTTTTGATGCTTTTCTTGCAGCTCAAGAAGTAGGCGTAACGGGGCATGTCATGGGTGTCGACATGACCCCAACCATGATTTCAAAAGCACGTAAAAATGCTCAAAAAGGAAAATTCTCGCAAGTTGAATTTCGTTTGGGTGAAATTGAACATCTTCCTGTCGCTGATAACACCGTCGATGTGATTATTTCAAATTGTGTCATCAATTTATCACCGAATAAACCACAAGTGTTTCGTGATGCCTTTCGTGTTTTAAAAGTCGGCGGACGTTTGGCAATTTCTGATGTGGTTGCAACCTGTGACATGCCTGATGAGATGAAAAATGATCCTGCTTTGTATGCAGGTTGTATGGCAGGCGCATCATTGGTGGATGATCTGGTTAAAATCATTCAAGCCGCAGGTTTTGAACAGGTTGTCGTCGAACCCAAAGATGAAACACGCGAATTTATTCGTGATTGGGCGCCGGGTCGTGGGGTTGAAGATTATGTTGTTTCAGCGCGCATTGAAGCAGTCAAACCAAAGGCTTGTTGTAAATCTTGTTAAAAAATAGAAAAAGTGAGTACACCGAAAGTTTGGGCGTACTCACTTTTACGTTGTTTAAATCACCTTTGAAAATTTAACATCACCTTGTTTGGCTCGCAAATGTTCATCAAATGCCATTGCAATATTACGAATCAGCAAACGACCAGCAGTAAGCACCTGCATACCTGTATCATTCAATATAAGCAGTTCATCATCTTGCATCATGGTTAAGTCATCCAAAGCATCTGCAAAATGTTGTTTGAAATCAATCGAATAATCTTTTTCAAATGGCTTGTAATCCAATGCGAAATCACACATCAAACGCATAATTACATTGCGGCGAAGATGATCTTCTTCGGTGAGTGCGTAGCCACGAAAGACTGAAAAATGATGAGCTTCAATATCAGCAGTATACGTTTCCATTTCTTTGGCGTTTTGAAAGAAATGACCACCGACATAGCCAATTGCTGTCAACCCTAAACCAATCAAATCACAATCAGCATGGGTGGAATAACCTTGGAAATTACGGTACAAATTGCCTTTTTTCTGAGCAATCGCCATTTCATCATCAGGTTTGGCAAAATGATCCATGCCCACAAAAACATACCCCGCATCAAGAAGCTTATGGATGCTGTGCTCTAAAATATCCAGTTTGACTTGTGGAGCAGGAATGGCGTTTTCATCAATACGGCGTTGTGGCATAAACATCTTGGGTAAATGCGCATAGTTAAACAAAGCAATGCGGTCTGGTGAAAATTCAATAATGGTATCCAAGGTTTGATTAAATGTTTCAACGGTTTGATGTGGTAAACCATACATCAAATCAATATTCATAGATGTGAAACCATAATTGCGTGCATCATTGAGTACACGCAATGTTTCTGCTTTGCTTTGAATGCGATTGACTGCCTTTTGTACAATGGGATCAAAATCTTGCACACCCATACTCATGCGATTAAAACCGCATTCACGCAAGACTTTTACTGTTGTTTCACTGCATTCACGCGGATCCATTTCAATGCCATATTCACCTTCTTCATCAGGCACAAAATTGAACCGCTTGTGCAAGTGGTCGGTGAGTTGGCGCATTTGTTCATCATTTAAAAAAGTCGGCGTACCTCCACCCAAATGCAATTGCATCACGCGTCGTTTTGTATCGCCCATCGTATCGGCAACCTTATCAATTTCCTTGATAAGCAAGTCGACATAAGGCTGCGCACGATCATATTTTTTGGTGACAATTTTATTGCAGCCGCAGTAATAGCAAACCGTATTACAGAAGGGGATATGGATGTATAAGGAGAGTGGGCTATCCGATTTAGCCACATCTTTTAATGTTTGCTCATAGACATCGCCATCAATGCCTGTGTGAAACATAGGCGCTGTAGGATAAGACGTATAACGCGGTCCTGCTTTATCATATTTTTTAATGATATCGATATTGAAAAGGTTTGAAGTGGTCATAACCACGTATTGTTTATGGACATTATAAAAAAGCAACTTGAATAGCATGATTATATTTATCGCTTTTATCCCTTCGGCTTACTGATAATCTTTCGAGCATGAAATATTTTCCTGTTCCTGACTACCATATGCACACACCACGCTGCAATCATGCTGTCGGCGATGTGCAAGCTTATGCGCAAGCAGCCATCAAATGTGGTTTAACTGAAATAGGCATGTCTGATCATTCACCCATGCCCCATGGCTTTGATGCTGCATGGCGAATGAGTTTGCAGGAACTTCCTGATTATTTACAAGAAGTAGAAAACGTTGCTGATGAAATGCAAGCGGATTTAACGCTACGGATTGGTTTGGAAGCGGATTTCCATCCGGGTACAGAGTCGGATGTGCAATCCATGATTGATGCTTATGCTTGGGATTATCTGATTGGTTCGGTTCATTTTATTGGTGACTGGGGGTTTGATAATCCTGATGAAATTCAGCGTTGGGATGAGATGGATGTCGAAGATGTCTATGTGGCATACTTTGATTTAGTGGCTCGTTCAGCAGAAACAGGCATGTTCGATATCATTGGACACCCTGATTTGATTAAAAAATTTGGTCAACGTGCGCCTGTCGGCAGCTCTCGCGTGAATCACGCCGAGTCCAATATGTTAGATGCGGTCAAAGAGGCAAATATGGTGTTGGAAATTAGTTCAGCAGGGCTTCGTAAACCTGTGCAAGAGATTTATCCTCATGAACGTATGGTTGAAAAAGCAGCTAAAAGACAGATTCCGTTTGCGTTTGGTTCTGATGCTCATGCACCTGAAGAAGTAGGGCATGGCATGGAAGCCTGTTTGGATGTGTTGAGTCGGTATGGGGTGCGAGAAATTGCTAGTTTTGAGCAACGTCAACGTATTATGAATCCTATTCGAGCTTTATCATGACATCAAACCATAAAGGTAGTGTATTAATTACAGGTGCATCGGGTGGTTTTGGTCTTTATTTTGCCAAGTATTTGGAAAAACAAGGCTATCGTTTAATTTTACATGGACGTGATTCAGCGCGTTTGAAATTGGTACAAGATGTATTGATTTATCCAGAAAAACATCGGGTTCTCATGTGTGAACTATCCGCTCGAAAAGGTATTGATCAATTATTGGAATGTTTGATACACGAGAAAATAGTGGGTTTGGTGAACAATGCTGGTTTTGGCGTTTGGAGTAGTTTTGAAATGTCTGAAAGTGTCGCCCAATTGGATGTATTGCGCGTCGATCTTTTAGCCCCAATTACCTTATCCCATGCCTTATTACCAAAATTGAAAAAAAATAAGGGCTTTATCATCAATGTGTCATCCTTAGCAGGAGAAATGCCGATGCCATATATGAGTACCTATGGTTCAGCCAAAGCAGGCATGACCTTTTGGAGTGAAGCGTTACGAATGGAACTGCAAGGCAAAATCAAGGTGGTCACCTTAGCCCCTGGACCTTCGCCCACAGGCTTTCGCCATGTTTCAGGCGCTCCAAAAGGAAAAGGTTCTTGGTTTAGTACATCGCCAGAAAAAGTCATTGAAGCGGCGCTAGATTGCTTATTAAATGGTGGTGGTTATTGCGTCCCAGGTTGGCGACATCAACTCCTTTGGGGCATGCAAAAAATCACGCCACGCTGTGTCGCATTACCTCTTTTGAAGTATTATTTAAAACCATGAGTCAAACATTGCCCCATTATGACGTGCGTATATCCAAACGTGCCAAACATGCACGTTTACAAATTAAACCCAATGGTGTGTTAGAAGTGGTATTGCCTGAGACAATGAATCCTAATCAAGCAGCGAATCTGATACGCAGTCATCAAGATTGGATTTTCAAACATCAGCAAAGCAACCAAACGAAGCAAACAAACCATGAACCTATCTATGTACGCCCCAACAGCATTGATTTACCGTTATTAAAAGAAACGATTACAATCAAGTATATCGCTAGTGATATCAATGCTTATGAAGAAGATAATGATGAATTAACCGTTTCATTTATAAGTGATATGGCAATCACCAAAATATTACAACATTGGCTCAAACATCGGGCAACCATGTGTTTCTCCGCCATGTTGTTTGGAATAGCCCAAGAAATGGATGAAAGCTATAAGTCGGTTTCGATTCGTTTGCAAAAAACACGTTGGGGAAGCTGCTCTAACCAGCGACGCATTAACCTCAATGCCAAATTGTTATTATTGCCTGAAGGTTTAATACGTTATGTCATGGTGCATGAATTATCACACCTTCAGCACCTCAATCATTCAGCTGAATTTTGGCAACGCGTTGCTGAATTTGAGCCTGATTATTTAATCCAACGACAAAAGCTACATGCTTGGTCAAGACAACAACCTTATTGGTTATACTAACGCCTGAGTAACTATTCAAATTGTGTCGTAATAGTTGCCTATCGATGCCTTCTTTTTTAGCGTCCCCGCATGCAAAAATATCCTTTTACATTAACACGGCGAAGCTTTATCAAAGTTGGCGTGCCTGCTTTGGCAACCATCAGCCTTGCCCCATCTCTTCTTTATGCTGAAAATCAAGATGCTCAGCGTTTAGAATTGATTAAACAATTGGGCAAGGAAACAGGTTTATCCAAGAAAATTATTGAACCGATCATCATGCAAGCCGTGTTTCAAGATTCGATTATCAAGCGCATAAAAACACCTTATGAATCTCGGACTTATGCCGAATATCGCCCTCTTTTTGTACATCCAAGGTTGGCAAAAAAAGGTCAAGCCTATCTCCAACAACATGCGGAAATTTTTGCAGCATCTGAAGAAAAATACGGTGTTCAAAAAGAAATTATTGCGGCCATTTTAGGCATGGAAACACGTTATGGTGAAAATCGTGGCAATGATGCCGTGGTCAATTCATTATTTACCTTGGCAACAGGCTATCCACGTCGGGCAAAATTTTTCCGTAAAGAATTGGGTGAATTGTTATTGTTATGCGAAGAAGAAGGCTTAAATCCACTTGAGTTTAAAGGTTCTTACGCAGGTGCCTTTGGTACGACGCAGTTTATTCCATCATCGTATCGTGCGTATGCTGTGGATGGCGATGGCGATGGTAAACGGAATGTATGGACATCACCCACCGATATTATTTATAGCGTTGGGAATTATTTTCAACATCATGGCTGGAATCACACACAAGCACTAGCCCACTGGCTTTCAAACGATGAAGCTTTAAAAAGCAACCCATTACACCTGAAACAAGGCTTTAAACATTGGCATCGTTTGGCGGATATGCGGGCATCATTGCCTCCATTGGATGGACGTTGGCATGATGATGATAAAGTCACCTTGATTGAAATGACCACTCACCAAGGCAAACAAATGGCTTTGGTTGATTATAATTTTTATGTCATTACACGTTGGAACCGATCGTATAATTATGCCATGGCAGTCACCGAACTTGCTGCACTCATGGGTTGTGAGGCTTGCCAAACCAATGATTAAATCATGTTTATGGATGAACTATTTTAGTGTTATTTTAATTTCCCTATTACTTAGTAGTTGCGCTCACCACCGTCCCCCAATCAAGCCTATACAAGCTCATAACAAAGCCTACACAGCACCCATCAAGCATGTAAAAACGGGCTCACCTTATCACGTGGCAGGCGTTTGGTATTATCCTTTGGCAAGCGGTAAACACTATGACCGTACAGGCGTGGCATCATGGTATGGTAAAAAATTTAATGGTAGAAAAACAGCCAATGGTGAGCGTTATGATATGTATGCGATGACAGCGGCACATACTACATTGCCACTGCCAAGCCGTGTGCGTGTGACCAATTTATCCAATGGTCGATCTGTGGTGGTTCGTATCAATGATCGAGGGCCATTTGTGAATGATAGGATTATTGATTTATCGTATGCAGCGGCAAAAGCCTTGGGTTATGATAAAAAAGGCACCACACGCGTGCGTGTTCAAACTTTAGATGCGAATGGACAAACAGCTAACACTCGGAGCCAAGAGCACCAACGTCAACGCCAGATCAATGGGCATATTTATATACAATTAGGGGCTTTTCGCTCATTTAAAAGCGCCAATGAATTACGCCGAAGCTTGATACAAGATTACCCTTCCGTAAATATGATTCAAAGCCAACATGATCACCTTTATCGTGTTCATCTTGGACCCTTTGCCACTGAATGGCGTAGTAAAAAAATGCAATTCAAACTCAAACAAGATGGTTATGTTCATGCAATCATGATAGTTCAATGACGACTCACATAGAACAACGCTTTCGAATCACTGCTTTTGGTGCGAGTCGTATTGCTCATGACGATTCAATATTTCAAGATGCCCTACAATTATCTCAACGGATGGCTGAACACGGCTGGGATGGGCAAGTTGGTGGACATCAAGGTATGATGTCAGCTTTTTCTCAAGGTATTATTGCAGGGGGTGGACATAGCCGTGGTATCACACTTGAATGTTTCCCAACACCGCCTAAAAACAGTCTCTCTGAAGAAATACGTACCCATGATTTTTTCTCA
>JAUZQM010000056.1 GCA_030950985.1 Mariprofundaceae bacterium
CACCTTAATACCACCATGATGACCACGAATAATGCCGAGAATAGCGCTCATACCCAACCCACGACCTGTAAACTTCGTGGTAAAAAATGGTTCAAACAAACGTCTCTGTGTTTCAGTATCCATACCACAGCCAGTATCAGATACTTCCAAAGAAACAAATCGCCCCGCTTTTAAATCGCTATCAAGATACGTCGTCCGTATATACGCATCATCAATTTCTACCACGCCCGTATAGATAGTCAGTGTGCCACTATGCTTATCAATCGCCTCCGAAGCATTAATCACCAAATTCATGATGACCTGCTGCATTTGTGCTACATCTGCATCAATGGGTAAAAGCTGCTCCGAAAGGTCCAAACGCATCACAACGTTTTTATCAATCGACACCTCCAAAAGATTCATCATTTCACGTACCATGTGGGTTAAATTCACAGGCTCGACAATAAACTTTCCTTTGCCCGAATATGCCAACATTTGTTTACACAATGCCGCGGCACGGTCACTGGCTTGTTCAATATTGCTCAACAATGGCACCGCAGGCGACAAATGATCTAGCTTCATTTTCGCCAAGGCAGCATTGCCCATAATAGCCGTCAATAAGTTATTGAAATCATGCGCAATACCACCTGCCAAGACACCCAGTGATTCCAAACGTTGGATATGCTCCAGCTTGCTACGCTCCTCTTTCTCTGCCGTAATATCGCGCTGAACCGATGTAAATCCAACAATATTCTCATTGGCATCAAAAATAGGCGAAATAGACTGATCCACTTCATAGAACTCACCATTTTTATGTTTATTGATAAACTCTGCACGCCACAATTGGCCGCTTCGCAACTGCCCCCACATCTTCTTATAAAATGCTTGTGGCATTTTACCACTGCTCACAATAGCAGGGGTTTTACCCATGAGTTCGTCCGCTGAAAAACCAGATAGTTCCTCATAAGCAGGGTTCACATACTCAATCACAGCGTTGGCATCTGTAATCAGCACAGCATCTTGCATCTGATTCATCGCTTCCATCAAACGTACTTGTTGATGTTCTAAGGCTGTACGTTCGGTGATATCGCGGATGGTTGCCAAACATAATGACTGCTCGCCCACCTGCATATCATTCATACGCAATTCCATGGGAAACAATGCCCCCGATTGCTTTAAACCATCCAATTCACGGTGAATATTAAACCCACCCTTCACTTTTTTGTCTTGTTTAAGCATTTGGGTGTATGCCGCGCGCTCTTTTTCAGGCATCAGTGCTGTAAAGGATAAACCCCGCAGTTCATCCTTTGTATAAGAAAATATCTCACAAGCAGCTGGGTTGGCACGCTCAATCATCCCATCCGCATCAATCGTAATCATGCCATCGGCTGTAAATTCCAGCACTGCACGTACCCGCGAAGTCTGCTCATTGACTCTCTGATCCAATAAACGGTTGTTTTCAGCCAATGCTTCAAGCATACGCTGCATTTCTACTTTGGCGGATTGAACCTGCTCAAACATTTTCTTGAATGCAGCGCTCAATATGCTCACTTCGTTATGCTCGTGCGCTAATTTTGGCAACGAAACAACTTGCCTACCGAGCCCCACATCAACACTGGCTTGTGCCAATCTTCGTAGTGGGCGCGTGATGCGCCGCGTCACAACAAAGAGCAATAAACACAGCAGAAGAAAAGTTAATAACGTATAAACTACCAACGATTTTCGCAGGCCTTGCCAATAGGCAAAGGCTTCTTGTGTATCTATTTTAACAACCATCCCCCATTGCAGTGCGGGTATATATTGCCATACAGCCAAGACTTCTTTACCACGCCAGTCAATAACTTTACCTGCGCCTGTTCTCCCCTGACTTGCCTCTCGAATAGGCCGCGCATGATGCTCATCCAATGCAATCGTACGCTGAAAAGCAGCATCAGCATCATGGCGCATAGGTGCCGTAATAAGGATGTGATCACCTACTTTTTGCCCAACCACCACTTCACCTGTTTCACCCAATCCAGAATAATTATTAATTACCTTATAAAAACGCTGTGTATCAAACTGAAGTGCAAGCACACCCATCACTTCGCCATGGTATGTAATAGGCGAAGCAATAAATGCCGCAGGCTCTTTGGATGAGTCATAATATGCAAAACTGCTGTTGGAGGCCTGTAAATTATCCAATGATTGCCTGAATACTTGGACTAAGCCTGTATCATTGAACGAGCCTGTTTCAAGGTTCGTTGCAAAATCAGCTTCATGTTTGGTCGTGTACACAATATTGCCATCAACATCAATCAATAAGAGGTCATAATAATTCTCATCTTCTAAGAATTGCGAAAAATATTCTCCATAGGCCTCATTAAGCTTTTGATATGCCGTTGCATTCGCCCCTTCATCATGAAATGCCTGTGCAAATCCCACCATTGCCTCTCGTGACATTTGAGTATGACTTAAGGCTTCTGCACTTTTTATATTATCATCAATATATTCATTAATGCTGGCAGACTTTTCGTTCGCGAGGCTTGTCAATGACTGCAAATACTGTTGTTCAATGGTTTGGTTGACTTGGTTTAAAACATAAGCGCCAAGCATTAACCCAATTGGAACCAATATCACAATCACAAATAGCATTAATTCGCCAAAAATCGAATGCCTCAATGCGTGTTTTGGCAACTCCGACTTGCTACTCATTTATCTCACCATTTTCCACCAGCAATGGTGCTTGCCAATGATTGTTCCAGCCTTTATATAATTGATTTAAAAACATGCGAGCTTCGGCCTTGGATACGATTGTCGGATAGGGTGAAGGTCGAATGGCTCGATCCGATGTCCAGAAAATATCAAACTGATAGTCGGCTCGAATCCTTCCAATTCGGCTCGTTTTCCACAAATGCTGCGTATAATGGTCAACCGAGACAATACCTTCTGCGGCGCGAAAACTTTGCAGCTTAATCATTTCCCGAATGATTTCAGGATCATCCGTCTGTGCGGAACGAACGGCTTTTGCCCACAAGTGTACACCCACCCAGGCTGCTTCCATAGGGTCACTCACGGGTTTATTTTTGCCAAATCGCGCTTGATAAGCTGCAATAAAACGTTTGTTGCTTGGGTTATCAAGGCTCTGAAAATAGTTCCTAGCCGCATAATGCCCAACAGCATCGCCATCATCATGCATCATTGCCAGTTCCGATTCACCCAGACTAAACGACATCACGGGTATATCTTCCGACTCGATTCCTGCATCTTTTAGAGCATGGAAAAAAGCGATATTGGAGTCGCCATTGATGGTATTTAATATTACATCGGGTTTGAGCACTTGGATATCGGTAATCACCGCTGCCATATCCTTGCTTGCCAATGGCACATAACGCTCACCCACCACCTCAGCCTTTAAACCTGACAGTTGTTTACGTATCAACCAGTTTACGACACGCGGAAAAACATAATCCGAACCAAGCAAGTACATCCGAGGCCCGAATTTCTTTAATGACCAAAACACCGCAGGAAATATTTGTTGATTGGGAACACCACCTGTATAAACAATATTCGGTGATTGTTCCAAACCTTCATATTGCACAGGGTAAAAGAGTAAATTATTATACTTTTCAAAAATAGGTTTCACTGTTTTACGACAGGCAGAAGTCCAGCAACCAAACACAGCACTGACTTTTTCATCGGCAAGCAAATGCTCAGCTTGCTGTGCAAACACCGATGCGTCAGATTTTCCATCCAAAATGATAGGCTCAACCTTTCGCCCCAGCAAACCACCCTCAGCATTGATTTCTTCAATTGCCAATAAAGTCGCTTCCATCACCGGTTTTTCACTGATTGCCATCGTACCTGAGAGCGAATGCAATATGCCGACTTTAATCGGAGGCAACGGCTCTTCTTGCAAAAAGAACCATGCACCAAACAGCAACAACACTACAGCAACAATCAG
>JAUZQM010000057.1 GCA_030950985.1 Mariprofundaceae bacterium
CGGAATATCACTACGCAACTGATCTTTTGTTACATCATCCAACGCACGCATCTCATGCCTCCAAACTAACTCATACAAAGCCGATCAAGATAAATAGCCAAAGCCGCCCTGACCGAAAGGTGGCGCACCTTACCTATCCCAACGATAGGTGACAACCACCCATTTTCTTGAGGTAAGTTTTTTACATCCAAGCCCCAAGCTGTTCCAAAGACAATTAAATGATTTCCAGTCATCTTGGGCAAATCCGCTGGCAACACCGTCACACCATCCATCGCTTGCGCTGACGTAAACCATAACTGATAGTCATATCGTGCTTGTGCATCTTCCAAACTATCGAAGACCTGCACCGATTTTAACACCTCACGCCGACCTTGGTTGCGTTGACCACCTTCGCCATGCTTCCAATAGCCTGTTAAATCATTCACCATCGATTTCATGCCTTTGGCAGGATGAATTAAATACACATGTTCCACATCATAAAAAGCTGCGGTTCGAGAGAAATCATGCACATCCATTGGCGTAATCGCCGTGGTTGCCGTCTCACCCTTACGATTCAAGACGGGTGAATGCAGCAATGCGACATCAATACGTGAAGCCATCATGCTTGTGGGGCTCGCAAATTACTCCACGATGCGCGCAAATAATCATACCCTGACCACAAGGTCAACACGCTAGCAAACCATAATAAAATCAGACCCACGTCTTGCATACTTACCCCAACAATGGATTCATGAAACAATAAACCTTCAATCGCACATAGTTGCGCAGCCGTTTTCCATTTACCCATCGTGGATACATGTACCACACTGGCACGCTCTGCCAACCACTCTCTTAACGCGCCAATCGCAATCTCACGACCAATAATCACCATCGCTAAAATGGCGGGTGCATCATGACTATCGACCAACAAGACCAAAGAAGTTGCCACCAAGAGTTTGTCTGCCACGGGATCTAGGAAACGACCAAATGCCGTGACTTCCCCTCGTGATCGAGCCAAATAACCATCCAACCAATCAGTAAAGCCAGCTAACGCAAACACAAATGCTGCACCATAATGATTCCAAGGTTCTGGGAAAAAGTAAAACGCTGCGATAAGCACGGGAATCAAAGCCACGCGCCCAACAGTTAATTGATTGGATATAGTCCATTGCATATCAGCGTTTATGGCTTAAAGATGAACAAAGGTAAAGTATTTTATTCACCAGACCCCCTACATTGACGCAAGGCTTCATAGGTCACAATGGAACACGCAGATGAAAGGTTTAAAGAACGCACAGGGGCATCCTCACGCATGGGAATTGTTATCGCTGAGAGTTCCTCCAAAATGGATGTTGGAAGCCCTCGTGTTTCAGGTCCCATCACCAAAACATCGCCCGCTTGAAAGGATACATCCCAAATTGGCTTGCTTACCTTGGTGCTTAAAGCATACCAACGCCCAGTATCACCCACAAGTTGCTCTCTTAACTGCTGCCAATCCTTATATTCTTTTACATCCAGCCATTGCCAATAATCCAATCCTGCTCGGCGTAATTGCTTGTTGGATATTTCAAAACCCAATGGGTGAACCAAATGTAAAGCGCAACCCGTGCAAGCACAAAGGCGAGCAATATTGCCTGTGTTGGGCGGAATTTCAGGCTCAAATAAAACAATATGAAGCAATGTTTGTTGTGATGATTTCATGTTATTAAAACCTTTTTGCCAGTGTCGTCATGACCTTAGATGTGAGCTTCATTAAACCTTGAATGGGTTTCGGCAATTCAGCTGCACCCAAATGTTCTGCCAAATCAGCATGACCTTGCTCATCTTCACACATCTGCGTCACAATGGCTCGGCTACGCGCATCCTGCTCGGGCAATGTTTGCAAATGACTTTCAAGATGACGCACGACTTGATGTTCTGTTTCAGCTAAAAATCCCAAGTTCCAACGATCACCCACTGCCCCTGCCGTCACGCCCATCACAAATGATCCTGCATACCAAAAAGGATCCAACTTGGAAGTTGGTTCACCCAATTCATCCAAACGACTGCGACACCAATTCAAATGGTCACTTTCTTCCATCGAAGCTGCCTGTAATTTGCAAGCAATTGAATCATCACGAGCCATCATACTTTGCCCTTGATACAAGGCCTGTGCTGCCATTTCACCCGCATGATTCACACGCATCAAAGCCGCTGATTGTTGTTTATGTTGCTCCGATAACACACCTTCATCAACATCCTTTGCTGGATAATCCCGTTGTGTTTCATGACGTAAAAAAATATTTTTTAATGCAATATCCACATGTCCAATCCATTGATCTGATAAATCATAGGAGCGGAGTGCTTGATTATTTGCTGACATGTTCATTTCCTTGCGCTTGGTATAGTGAATTAATGCGACGAATCATTTGCGGTAACATATTCATACGATGCTGATCCAATTGCATCCGTAAGCGTGGCAAATGTTGATAACATTCATCATCGTTATGCGGCCATGCGAATACTTGCTCAATGCTTCCTGCCGATAATACATCGGTAAACTCTGCATTTAGCTGTTCCAGTGAGTCTTCGGATAATGGGTTTAACAAACGCAATAAAATCCAATGATCGACATAACGAAAACTATGGTAATTGATATAAAAATCACGAATATGCGCTGTCGCCGCCTCAATCGAATCGGTATGAAACATCAGCGATGAATCTTCTGAACTAATCAAACCATCATGGATTAAACGGCGCACCCACGAGTGAATAAATGGCCCCCAAAAATCCTGATTAGGGGCTTCCAAAAGCACCACAGGCATCGGCGGATTACGGCCTGTCTGCAACAAGGTTAAGGTCTCGAAACCTTCATCTAACGTACCAAAACCACCGGGCGTTAACACTACCGCATCACTTTCTTTTAGGAAAAATAGTTTTCGTGTGAAAAAATATCGGCAATCAAAATGCCTTGATGTGCCATAAACCACATCATTGGCATGTTGCTCCATCGGCAAATGAATACCAATACCAAACGAGCGTTTCGAACCTGCACCCTCATTGGCTGCTTCCATCATCCCCGGTCCACCACCTGTAATGACCATAAAACCTTCATCACTGATGGCTTTGGCAAAGTCACGGGTATGTTGGTATCGAGGGTCATCCTTAGGAATCCTTGCTGAACCAAAAATACTCACTTTACGCCACGCTTGGTAAGGCTTAAATATATCCAAACCTTGACGCATTTCTTTCATCAAACGCGCCATCATTTTCAAATCACATGGACTATGTTCTTCACGCAAAAGTTTCAAAGTTTCTTTCAGAATACGTCGTTTATAAGGTTCATGATCCTGCATCGCTTTCATGATTTCGTGCAAAAAATCTTCGCTTTCTTCGACATATTCTTTTTTCATTTATTCACCTCGTGCTTCGATGACCACATCAATACGGCGATTCATTTCACGCCCTTTCGCATATTCATTGGTGGCAATGGGATGTATTTCACCATAACCCAATGCCTTAAGACTTGCCGCATCCACACCCGCAGCGATTAAAAAATCTCGCACCGATTCTGCCCGTCGCAACGAAAGTTGTTGATTCTCTTTCACATCACCCAAACTATCCGTATGCCCTTCAATACGAAACGTTCGATCACCGTAAATATCCATCGCTTCTTTCAAACGTCCCAATAAATCAAAATATCGAGCATTAAGCTTCGTTTCACCTGAACCAAAGTTCAACATGCCTAAGCGAACCAATAAAGAACCATCTAAATTCACAATGATTTGCACACCTTTTTCAGGAAATAAAGCACGCAAACGTTTTTGACGTTTTATTTCAAAGGTTTCTCGCTCTAATTTGGCACGAAAAGCATCTTTCATATCACTCAACTGACTATTTTTCTCCAAAATTAATGTGGATTGAAGTTGCGCCAATGCGTGTTCTTTTTCGTCTTTACACGCCTGTTTGGAAGATAATAAACGATGTTTAGCATCGATACTTTGTTGTTGAAGTTTCGTTTGTAGTTGATGTACCGCTTTCACCAAAGCTTGCGTGCTATAATCAACATCAGGATTTAGTTGAAGTGCTTCTGCCAAACGCTGACGCGAGTGTTTATTTTGTAACACCAACATTTCATAACTGCCTCGATCCTTCCGCCATGCTTTGACACGGCTGGCAATACTGAATGCTTGTTTTCCCCACACATAGATTTGCACCAAATCTTTAGGCTTACTTGCCCCCACAGGTTTCTGATTCAAATAAGCTTTGAGTGCAGCAAGCCCCGTTTTAGCTTTGGTGTACGTCAGTGGTGCATAACGCTTTGCACCCTTCATCGCAGCTTTAGATAACATACGTTGTATGACATCTTCAAGATAAGGTAATGCGGATGTCTCCACCGCTTGAAAGGATTTCATTGCATCTAAAGATAAATTTTGACTCTTATTTATTTGCCCTAATTCTGAAGCTTTAATCACTTTCTTTAAACGAAACTTTGCCTCATCCATCAGAAAACGCGGCGATGTTTTTTGGTCTTCTGTCGATAGTTCAGGCAAGACTGCCAAGATTTTTGCCACTTTTTTACGTTGTGCAAGCAAGTTTGTAAATTGTTGTTGAAAACGGGTTGCGCTTGCCTTTGCCTCATCCAAAGTCGCTTCTGAACGTTGCAAAGCTTGCCCAAGCGTATCCTTATCATGGCTATCGTTTGCCAACATGCCTGCCCCTAAATAAGCCTCGGCACGAGCTAAAGTCATCGGTGCATATTCTGCCAAACCCTGTTGTTTGAAATGATCAATATCTTGGCGTACCTGTTCAATGGTTACTGCTTCAGCTTGCCCCGTGAACAAGCCTAACAACAACATGCTTTTCCCGATCAGCTTAAGCAAGATTCAACATCCTTTCCAAGGATACTTTTGCCCATACTTTATGTACCTTGGGTACAATAATTTGATGGCTAGCATCCCTTTCTTGAATCGCCAAAAGAGCGGCATACAAATGTTGCAAGTCTGTGCGGAACATGGTCGAACACATGCAAACCATTGGAGATAAAAACCAAATAGGCTTTTCAGGATATAGCATACGCAAACGATTCACCAAGTTTAATTCCGTGGCGATGGCAAACTTTTGCCCTTCTTTTGCAGCATCCACATATTTAATAATGGCTTCAGTCGAGCCTACAAAATCGGCATTTTCACAAACTTCACGAGAGCATTCAGGGTGGGCAAGAATTTCAATATCGGCATGATTTTTTCGCATGGTTGTTGCATGTTCCGCTTTGAAAAGTTGATGCACAGAACAAAAACCTTTCCATAAAATCAACCGTGCATGCTCAATGGCTTGTTGGCTATTCCCTCCCAAGGGTAAATTGGGATCCCAAATAATCATCTCTGATTCAGGAACACCCATCGCTAGGGCTGTATTTTCGCCCAAATGTTGGTCAGGAAAGAATAAAATCTTTTCTTTTTGCGCCCAAGACCATGTCAAAACCTTTTGAGCATTCGAAGATGTACAGACAATGCCGCCATGCTCGCCACAAAAGGATTTCAATGCCGCCGTTGAATTGATGTACGTTACAGGAGTAACACTCGCTTCTGCATCCAAAACTGTGGAAAGTTCCTGCCAACATTGATTGACTTGCACATCATTGGCCATATCCGCCATCGAACAGCCTGCTGCCAAATCAGGTAAGAAAACAGCTTGCTTATCCGATGTTAAAATATCCGCCGTTTCCGCCATAAAATGTACGCCACAAAAAATAATATTCTCGGCATCGGCATCGGCTGCTTGTTGCGATAATTTAAGCGAATCCCCCGAAACATCAGCAAACTGGAACACTTCTTCACGTTGATAATGATGCCCAAGAATTAAGACTTTGGATGCAAGCTCATCTTTCAATGCTTGAATCTTTTTGATCATGATATCTTCAGGTGTATCGTATAATTCTGTGAGCAATGCTTGTGTTGTCATAGGCAAAACCTTGTAAGCTAAGGCTTTGATGTCAATGACAAGGCAATATTCTTGATTTTTTTATCATCCACTCCAACTTTCCCCACTTTCTCAAGGGTAAAGGTAATGGCATGACATATTTTGATGTATTCAACGGCGATGCTGATGGCATTTGCGCACTTCACCAACTTCGTTTGGCGCAACCGCGCCAAAGCACGCTCATTACAGGCGTGAAGCGTGATATTTCTTTATTGCAGCAAGTCACTGCTCAAGCAGGCGATTGCATCACTGTATTGGATATTTCTTTGGATAAAAATCGCGATGCCTTGGTCAACGCACTGAAGCAAGGTGCCGACGTTCATTATGTTGATCATCATTTTGCAGGCGACATTCCCACATCACCACGTCTCCATGCGCATATCAACACCGATGCTAATGTCTGCACCAGTTTATTGGTCAACGATGAACTTCAAGGTGCGTATCTCGCTTGGGCAGTCACCGCAGCCTTTGGCGATAATCTTTTTGAAGCTGGAGAAGCCGCAGCCCAACCCTTAAACCTCAATGAAACACAAATAAAAGCATTGCAACACCTTGGTATATTGATCAATTACAATGGTTATGGCACATCCTTGGATGACCTATATTTTCCACCGACTGCCTTATACCAAGCCATATCTTCTTATAAAAATCCGTTTGATTTTATCGCCCAAGCACCTGCTTACCAAGTGTTAGCTCAAGGTTATTCCGATGATATGAAACAAGCAGAAAATGTTAACATTCATCGTGAAACACCCAACACAGCTATATTGTTGTTGCCCGATGAAGCTTGGACACGCCGTGTTTCGGGCGTTTATGGCAACCTTCTCGCACGCCAATATCCCAACCGCGCCCACGCATTATTAACCACGCTTGCCGATGATACCTATCGCATCAGTGTCCGCGCACCGTTAAACAATAAAACAGGTGCCGATGACCTTTGCCGACAGTTTCCAACAGGTGGTGGACGCAAAGCAGCCTCAGGTATCAATGCTTTACCTGCCGAACAACTCCCTTCATTTATCCAAGCTTTTCAACAACAATATCAATCCTAACGAGGTATATATGCAGAAAAAAATTCAACAATTGGTCGCATGGAAAGGCTTTGAACGTTTTATTATTTCGTTAATTCTAATCAACGGTGTCTTGGTCGGTCTTGAAACATCAGCTTCCTTAACCGCGACTTACGGTGCATGGATGAGCTTAGCAAATCAGATTATTATTTCAGTCTTTGTGTGTGAAGCCATCTTAAAAATAACAGCTGTTGCACCACGTTGGAAAGATTATTTTGGTGACGGATGGAATATTTTTGATTTCAGCATTGTTGTACTGTCACTTTTACCCACCACAGGTGAATTTGCTCTGGTTGCTCGTATGGCACGTTTGCTTCGTGTGTTACGACTCATTTCTACCTTCCCTGAATTACGCCTTATCGTGAACACCTTGCTCCGATCTTTACCTGGTATGGGGAATATCATGTTATTGATGAGCGTGGTGTTTTATATTTATGCGGTGGCAGGGCAACAGTTTTTTCATGAGATTGATCCCGAACACTGGGGCAATCTTGGCATTTCTTTGCTTACTTTATTTCGCATTGTCACGCTCGAAGATTGGACAGACTTGATGTATACGACGATGGCAACGTATCCTTACAGTTGGGTTTTCTTTGTCAGTTTCGTCATCGTTGGCACATTCGTCATTATCAATTTATTTATTGCTGTGGTGATTGATAATTTGGATGAAGCCAAAAAAGAACGTCTCAAACAATTAGAACAACCCGTCAAACATGATGAGCTTCTCAAAGATTTACATGCCACGAAAGCAGCTTTATCAAAGCTATTAGAACAACTCGAAAAAAAGTAATGACCCTCTGATGTTACGCACTTTGGGTGAAAAAGATGCATCATCCGAAGTCCTTAGATTCTAAATTTGGCATGCTTTGGAAGTGGGGCGTTATACGCGCCCGGGAATGTTTTTAAGCGCGGCGAAAGACCCACCCCCCCAGACAAGAAGACACCAACAACAGAAAAAACGAAAAAAAAATTAAATGAGGAAG
>JAUZQM010000058.1 GCA_030950985.1 Mariprofundaceae bacterium
CAATGGGCGATATCCACACCGTACAATATAAGGCAGTAGTTGCGCACCATGACCCAAGTAGAAGCTCAAAAAAGACAGCGCTCTTCCATAATCAGCAGAAACTAATTGAGCTAGAGCGCTCTGGAAAATGGATGCTGGTTAGTACGCCAAAAACAGGGCTGCAAGGATGGGTGCGTACCGCTGTTTTTGGGCTTCATTCAAGAAATACACACCCGAAGGCAACAGTCCCTCACGGCTCTAATAAACATAAATCAATTCCATCTGTAATTAAACCTTCTTTAATACAAACGAAGGTTAGTTATAAACGACGGGGCACCCCCCGATCTCGGGATTTTTCCCTTCTTGATGAGGGACTCATAAAAGGGATTAAGTTCGATGGCGTTGGGCGTCGAAGTAAGACGGTATACTTCCCGTCCCCTATCGACTCTTCAGTTAGCAGTGGTGCATTCACACTTCGGTATAGAGCCTCAACCCTGATGGTTAGAAGCAGCAATTTGCGTATCACTATCAATGATGTCCCGGTAAAAACGTCCAGGATCATTACAGATGGCGCTTTCCATAAGATTACTGCTTTATTGCTCCCATCCATGTTTCGGCGCCAGTCAGGATTTGTGAAAGTAAACATCCAGGTAAACATGATTGGCAATGAAGACCGCTGTATAGATGAACGCGAAGGAAATGCGTTTGTTTACATTTCAGCCGAATCCTCTCTCCATGTTGCATATGCATCTCAACTTCGTTCCGTTCGAGATTATTGGCGTATGCTTCCCCATATTGTAAAAATTTCGTTACCAGCGGGAACAATACCCCCTCAGATTTTCAAATCTGCTTTGTCCCTTATGATCCAATTGGATCGTGCTGGCAAAAAAGTGGAAACTGTACGGTTGCCAAATCTTGGCAATATAGTTGTGGCCAATAAAAAGCAAATCAAGCAGTCAATTAAAAAGAACATTTCCACTCACGCCACTTTTGAGCGACTAGCTCATGTGGATTACCCCGGAGTGGATGATAGCTCAAACATTAGTCTGGTTGGCTTCCATCAAACCCAATTTTTGGCTATTACTGAACCGTTTGATACTAACCCATTTTATTTGCTTGATGCTGAGTGGAACAGGATTGCCGCAGAAAAGGAATATCAATTATTCCCCGCCTCCTACTCCGCTTACCTGTCTAATCGGACACTTCCTGCAAGCGAGACATTCGAGGTTCCAATCAGCAATATCGGGATAAATACAAAAGTTCAGCGAATGTTTCGCTCCACATCGTGGCAGGCAACGGTTGGCCCAAACAATCTCCCTGCTGGCAGCCGAATGTCCGCTGTTATGTTGGATTTCGTATCCCCTATCAATAAAGATCCTGATGGGCATGGTTATAAATTGTATGTTTATATCAATGATATAATGGTTCGGGCCATCTCCATGGATAATGAGGGTGAAAAACAGTCTGCTACAATCAAAATTCCGGCTGAATTTCAACAGCAGTTCAACACACTGACCTTTGTTGCAGAACATGAAATCAATATAGGAGACTGCCATGGAAATGCTCAGACCTCACCGTTTCAAATTCTTCCAAGCAGTAAAGTCCTGGTTGAACGCGTTGATGCTGAACCCTCTAATTTTAATGTTTTAACTTATTATTTGGCGGGTGGCTTCGATACATACATTGAACATGATTACTTAAAAAATGCAGCCAAGTTGCTCTACCTTCTAACTCGTGTTGTTGTCGATCTTTCTTTGCCCCTTGATATGGAGCGTTTTCACTTCAATCCAAAGGGAACCAGACTTGATCCAAAAAAACCTTTCTTGGCCGTTGGAGCCTTTGACATCAATAGTATCAGAGCCCCCGTAAGATTTGATCACGGCAGAGTAACTGTGCTTGATGAATCAGGTAACACTATGCTTGATGTTAAGCAATTATTGAAACTCACAATTATGCAGGTTGGACACGCTGAGAATGCAACGGGACTCCTTATCAATCCTGGCAAGAAACAACAGTTTCTCTTCCCTGAACAGTTAGTAATGCAACCTGATGATGTCGCATTTATTGATAATAATGGCGTTGTTTTATCCTTGAGCAGCAAGGATCGCACTCTTGTTAAAATAGACTATCTCGATGTTAAAACATGGTTTGAAATGCTTGGTGCATATCGCTTCTGGATATTTGCCTTGTTTTGGTTTCTGTTCATTTCAGCCGTCATGTATCTCTATACCATGTCACATAAAAACAAGAAAAGGATCAATAATGAATATCTTATGGATAAAGATGCAGAAGATAAAATATGGAAGGAAAGAGATAAAGATGCGTAATGCAACTCGCTTTCTACTATTGCTGCCGTCTCTCTTGATAATGGCTTCTCATCCAGCAACAGCCGGTGACTGGTTGCTGTCCAAAAACGATATTATTCATGCCACAGGATTGACTTATTCCACAGACAACGCCTCTTGGGACCAGCAATATAAACTGCGTAGAAAATGCTCGTCGCGTAATGCCTATCTTTTTCAAGGGGTCGAATATGGGTATTCATATTACCATACCCTCTTTCTCAACACTTCACTGGCAACTCAGAATTGCGGAAAAAATCACGCGTCTGGAATAGGTAATGTTAAAATAGGTATACGCGGAAGAATTGATAACGAGCACAATGGACGGGCATGGGAGCTTACAGCCATCATGCCTACCGGCTATTCTCGCACAAAAGCATTGCGACTAGGAAATGGGGTGCCTGGCATTGAAGCCGGTGCGTTTTATTCAGGACGACCACAAGGGTGGGCGGATCCGTTTGCATCATACCTTGATGCCGGCATAAGCGTTCGATATTGGTTCGGCGCTCCAGCAAGCCAAACACGCGGGTATTTAGGTATCCAGAAACCCGTCTCATCGACGCAAAAAATTTCTTTTCGAGTCTATGGTAATTTTTCGTGGCGCAATGGTAAACCCGAAGAGGTTGCTTCAAATCAATTACAAACATCAGATTATGACCAAGTGTATCTTGAGACAAGGTATAATCATCATCTAACGCCATATTGGTCTGTCACTGCATCCCTGGGGCATGATATATGGGGACGGAATACTGTCCGCAGCACATACCTGTCCATTTCAATTAGCCATGCATGGTGGAGTCACCCCAATGAAACACATGATTTCTAAATCAGAATTCGTTGTCTACCTCGGACTGTGTGTATTGCTATTGCCCGCCCCCTACGCATCCGAGGCTGCGCCGCAAATTGGCAAGGTTATAACAGCTCACTCCAATCATGCGTTGCGGGCAGCACCATCACCCAAAGCGCCCATTATTTGGCACATTAAAAAAGGAGATTCACTGACAGTCCGTAAACGACATGAAAAGTGGCTGAATATCCGGATGAACAATGGGGGAAGGATAGGATGGGTTGCACCTGATATCATCGCATCTGTGCCTTTGCAGGCCACAAAAAATAAAAATACCTTTAA
>JAUZQM010000059.1 GCA_030950985.1 Mariprofundaceae bacterium
CATCAAAATTCAACACTCAATCAACGCTTAGAAGGCTTAGAAAAAGAAGCTGACATGATGCGTTTAAAACTGATGGATTTAAGTGATGAACATGAACACACCTTAACAGCATTGGCAGCGAGTCAAACTGCCCATAGCACACTGTATGATGCGTATACCCAACTTCAACGAAAAAATATGCAAGTCATACAAAACAAGCTTCTATTACAAACGCAAGTTGAAGTCTTAAATGATTCATTGATGCAGGCGAACACCGCATACCTCGCCTTACAGCATCAAGATCAGAATCATCAACATGATTTATTACGCTTACAAAACACCCAACAAACCCGTGTACAACAACTCAATCAGCTTAAACAAGCCTATGCTGGGCTTGAAAATAAATATCAACGCCTGATTCGCCCTGCTCGCTCATCCAAGGGGCGATATGTGGTGCAAGTCCGTTATCAAAAAGTGGATGGGCAGTTGAATATTGATATAAAAGAACCCAGTGAGATGCGCTTTAACAGCGTATCAGGCGTGCAAATGCACAAACAATTGACAAGTATTCAAAAGCAACATCCTAAAGATTTATATGTGAAAATAATTTTTCCAGAACATAGCGGGCTTTCTTACAATGAAGCTTGGAAAATGACTGAATCTTTATTGCGTATGTATGATTATTATTATCAGGATAAACCATAATTGACCAACTTGCTTATGAATTTCCCTTACAAAGTGGACTGGCTTACCTTAACCATGCCGCAGTGGGTGTTTGGTCACGCCGCACGGCTGAAGCTGTGCAGACCTTTGCAGATGAAAAAAATATTGGCTATTCTTGAACAAGCTTTTCGATACGACCCTGATGACTCGAACCCATATTTGATGTCGATATGTATTGTATCAGAATCAGCTCACCCTTTACCCCACTTGGAATACCTATTTCGCATGGGTATTTTTTTATTGCGGAGTAAAAGAAATAATTTATGGAAAGAAATCCTACTAACTTGGGGAGATTGGCTTGAGCCTAATTACAAAACCATCCATGTTTGATGTCATCATTCTTGGTGCAGGAGCAGCTGGTTTGATGTGTGCCGCAGAAGCTGCCAAACGAGGTCGAAAAGTTTTACTTTTGGATCATGCAAAAAAAGCAGGTGAAAAAATACGTATCTCAGGTGGTGGACGTTGTAACTTCACCAATCTTTACACGACTGCATCGAATTATATATCGCAAAACCCTCATTTTTGTAAATCTGCGCTGGCTCGTTTTACACCCTATGACACCATTGCCATGTTGGAGGAGGTGGGTATCTCATGGCATGAAAGAGAGCATGGGCAACTTTTTTGCGATGATTCTGCCAAGCAAGTGGTTGATATGTTGCTTCGTCACTGTCATCAAACAGGTGTAAAAATTCAACTGGATTGTAATATTGAAAAAGTGATACAAAACAATGGTTTTGAGGTTCAAAGTAATCTTGGGACATGGCATGCAACAGCTTTGGTGATTGCCACAGGTGGTTTATCGATTCCCAAAATGGGCGCAACATCTTTTGGACACCGTATTGCTCAACAGTTTGACATCAATCTTATTTCGACGCGTGCAGGTTTGGCGCCTTTTCGTTTAACAGGGCAAGAACATGAACAACTCAAGGCATTGGCTGGCATATCATTGCCTGTCACCGTGTCTTGTCGCCAACAATCCTTTCAAGAAGCCTTACTTTTTACACATCGGGGCATGAGCGGCCCTGCAATCTTACAAATATCATCGTATTGGCGCGAAGGCGATGCCGTTGAAGTGAATTTTCTATTGGATGTCAATATTCAACACTATTTAAAACAACAAGTGCTAACACGGGGTAAACAAACATTACGCACCGTATTGTCTGATATACTTCCTAAACGATTGGTGTTGCTTTGGTGTGAGATGTATTTAGCTGATTTACCCATACAACAGTTATCATCAAAACAGTTGGCACACATTGAGCAAGCCATCCATCATTGGTCATTCAAACCTGCTGCTACCGAAGGTTATCGAACTGCGGAAGTGACATTGGGTGGCGTGGATACGGATGAATTATCATCAAAAACCATGCAAAGTAAGCGCATCAATGATTTGTATTTTATTGGCGAAGTCGTGGATGTAACAGGACACTTGGGCGGTTTTAATTTTCAATGGGCTTGGGCATCAGCTTATGCCGCAGGACAGGCAATTTAAAGTTTATGAGTTAACTGATGTTACGCATACCATGATCTTTTAATCGAATTTCGGGGATGAACGTTGATGCGTGTTCATGACTCTGGGGGTGCGGCTTTAGCCGCGCTGAATAAAATATCAGGGCGTAGCTAAAGCCACACTTCCTAAGCATGGAATGACAGTTTTTTTCATCAAAATACGTAACATTAGTTAGATAAAATGTAAGCAGCTTGATGAAACAACGACAACATCCTCAATGTTTATAAAAAAATAGGGAAGACTCTATCAGGATGCTCACAAACAATGCGCTTATTATGATTATGTATATTATTATGTTACCCAATATTGGCTCAAAGCCATGATTTTTCCAGTTGGAATGGTTTATTAAAAGATTATATCCACACAGGAAATAAACATGGTATTCAGCTCAATGTCGTCGATTATCAAAGTCTTCAACAAGATTCTCGTTGGCATCAAACACTTAATGACTGATGTTACGCACTTTGCTGAAAAAAGAATCATTCTAGCTTGGTCGATCATTTAACACCTTTTGGAAGTGCGGCTTAAGCCGCACCCTGATACTTTATTCGGCGCGGCTAAAGCCGCACCCCCAGAGTCATGAACACGCATCAACGTTCATCCCCGAAATTCGATTCAAAGATCACAGGATGATGGTATGCGTAACGTCAGTAATAAAAAATCATATCGATGTTAGGTGGCTTGGATGTATCATAGGAACAAATGACCAATAAATTATAGCTCTTTAAAATTCACTGTAATATCAGTAACTTACAATCATTAAGAAAATGATAGGTAAAAACGCCCATTTTTAGGGTAAAGCCTTGTTGTAACTTACTTTTTTACCGACATACTTCGGGTTCACTGCCGCACAGGCAGCTTAGAAAACACAAGCGATGCGAAACAAGCAGCTGATGCAGTTCACTGCCGCACAGGCAGCTTAGAAAATGAAAACATCCGAGGCAAACGATTATAGCGTGTTCACTGCCGCACAGGCAGCTTAGAAAACTATTTACAACGTGCGCGGCGTACCTATCC
>JAUZQM010000006.1 GCA_030950985.1 Mariprofundaceae bacterium
ATCCAGACACTATAATAATTTATAATATTATTAATTAAATAGTTTATCAAGTTATAACAGACATTCACCATACTTCTAAGTAAATATTTTATCAAGTTATAAAAGCCTGACCCCATAATTCATCGCCAATCGTATGACGCACGCGCAAGCAGGAAATCTTGGTGATGTAAAAGCTGTGGGTTCTGGCGTATCGGAAATGCGTATTTTTATAGGCAAAGGCTATCGGGTTTATTTTTGCGTCCGCGGCGAAGCTATTCTATTATTGCTTTGTGGCGGTGATAAATCGAGCCAACAAAAAGATATTGAAAAAGCCAAGGTATTGGTAAAAAACAGTCAGGAGTCATCATGAACACACAAGCTTTTAACCCTGTATCCTTCCTTGAAAGCAAAGAAGAAATCGCTCAATACCTCAATGAAGCGTATGAAGATGACAATCCTGAAGTGTTTGTGATTGCTTTGGGCAATGTCATCAAAGCACGAGGGGTCAGCGATATTGCACGAAAATCAGGATTGAACCGCGAAAGTCTTTATAAAATATTTTCAGGTAAAGCCAAACCACAATGGGGAACCATTCATACGCTCATGCACACACTTGGCTTCCATATCAATACACACACCACCTAACAACCCATCGGAAGTGCGGCTTTAGCCGCGCTAAACCAACGAAAGAAGCACGAGCCGTACTTTCAAAAACTATTGAATCATGACGCGAACTTAAGCGACATCTAAACAACGTTGCCGTGATTCCTCAAACGTTTCAAAACACCATCCAATTCTTCCGCACGTCCATAACGAATTTTCAATTCACCTGAACCATTCTTTTTACATGCTAACGTCACAGACAAGCCCAAATGTTGCGTCAATTCTTCTTGCAATGCCGCAACATCTACATCGATAGGCTTGCTTACAGGAGAATGTTGTGAATTTCTCAAGGCACGCTTGGCTTCCGCCTCCATTTTGCGTGCGCTCCATTGGTGTTGAACACATTGTTTTGCCAAGTTTTCCGCTTGCTTCACTTCCAAACCGACCAAAGGTCGTGCATGTCCCATATTCAATGTTCGTTCACCAATCATGGTTTGGATGGACTCAGGTAATTGTAAAAGGCGAATCATATTACTCACTTGCGAACGAGAAATACCAAGACTTTCGGAAACTTTTTGTTGTGAATATGAAAATTCATCCATCAAACGTCGATAAGCTGTTGCTGATTCAATGGCTGTTAGTTCATCACGTTGTTCATTTTCAATAATCGCCAATTCCAAGGCTTGTTGATCGGAAACTTCTCGAATCACCGCAGGAATAGCCAATAAACCTGCGGCTTGTGAAGCACGCCAACGCCGTTCACCAGCAATGATGTCATACATGCCATCCGAAGAAGAACGTAAAAGAATGGGCATCAACACCCCTTCTTTGCGTATGGATTCCGTCAAAACACCCAAAGACTCCGAGTGAAAATGGCTGCGTGGCTGATAAGGGTTAGGACGAATGCGAGAAATAAGAATAGTTGTACTTTGTTTTAAGACATCACCAGATGGTTTGTCCGCCAACAAAGCATTCAGACCTCGACCTAAGCTGCGCTTTTTCATGGGTTTCTTAGTCGGCATGGTTCACTCTCCGTTCTTGATGTTGCCGTTTCATAATCTCTCTAGCTAGTTCAGTATAAGCTTTTGCACCCTTCGATTGAGAATCATGGTACATCACAGGCATACCATAACTGGGAGCTTCCGATAAACGGACATTCCTTGGAATCATTTGCTGATAAACTTGATCATCAAAATATTCACGCACATCTTTTTCAACTTGGATCGCAAGATTGTTACGCAAATCAACCATCGTGAGCAAAATACCATCCAACATAAGTTCAGGATTTAAGTTACTGCGAATCCGTCCAATACTATCCATCAATTGGCTTAGCCCTTCTAACGCATAAAATTCAGCTTGCATCGTCACAAGCACACGGTTGGCAAAGGTTAACGCATTGATGGTTAAGACATTTAAAGCAGGTGGGCAATCAATCAGCACATAATCAAAAGCCTCGCCATCATAAAGTTTACAGGCTCGATGAAGCGCATATTCGCGCCCATATTCCTTCGCCAGTTCGACTTCTGAACCTGCTAAATCCATCGTTGCAGGTACTAAAAAAAGCCCTTCATACGCGGTTTCTTGAATCACATCCTGCAAGCTTTTTTCACCCATCAATAAAGCATACATTCCACCGTCCACATGGTGTTTATCAATGCCTAAACCTGATGTGGTATTGCCCTGAGGATCCAAATCCATCAGCAATACACGTTTACCAAAAGCGGCTAACGATGCCGCTAAATTGATGCTTGTTGTGGTTTTCCCCACGCCACCTTTTTGATTGGCAATTGCAAAAACATGTTTCATTTTTTCATGTTTCACGTGAAACACCTTCCCATCGATAGCATTGAATCTGTTGTGATTCCACGGCACGCACATCATGAACCGCTTCCAATACCCAACCTTCAACCGCTACGGCAGCTTGTTCACGTGGCACAGGAAAAATGGCAATGGCATGAGGGTTCACATGCTGCGAGCACATCAACAATAAATCTTCAATACGTGTCACCGCTCTAGCCACACAAATATCAATATTCAAACAGGGTAAATCATTGATATCCGCATCATAAACATCTAATTTCAATGTGAATTTTCGTCTCAAATGTCTTAAAAATTCAGCGCGTTTTTTCCGTCTTTCCACCAATACACCATGCAAATTCGGTTTCATCATCAACAACGGAATCCCCGGTACACCCATACCGCTGCCAATATCCAGTAAGCGGCCCTCATCTGGCATCCATTTTGCCAATGCCACAGACGGTTGAATAAATCGTTTATCAAACACAGACGCTTGCGAAATAGACGTTAAATTCAGTCCTTTACGAAATTTCAAGACCTCTTGGGTATAAGCATGCAAACATTCTTTTGACATCAAGACTCCTTGATTTGTTGCAAATAGATCAACAAGCTCGTCATGGCAGCAGGTGTAACACCTGAAATCCTAGATGCTTGCCCAAAATTGGATGGTTGGGCTTCCGTTAATTTTTGTTGCCCTTCAATACTCAAACCTTTGACTAAGGTGTAATCCAAATCCTCTGGAATAGGGCGATGCTCCATTTCCCGAAAGCGTTCGACTTCAATATTTTGTTTGTCCAAATAACCATCATAATGAATATCAGCCTTGAGACTTGCCCAATCTTGACGTGTAAAATCGTCACACCCATCCAGCAATTTGACCGCTTGATTCAACACCACATCCTGACGGTGACAATAGGGCGCAAATAAAATGCCTTGTTTTGTTTCAGGCAAGGATAATGCCTTCAACTTTTCTCCCCATACTTTCCCACTACCAATCATCATAGTTTTGGCTTGATGCAAGACACTTTCAACACGTTGTTGACGGACTTGAAAATGTTGGGAAGCCTTTTCATTATATAAATTCAAGCTCATGGCTGCTAATCCCAAGCGAAAATCAGCATTGTCTTCACGCAAATGCAAACGAAATTCAGCCCGTGATGTGAACATACGATACGGTTCACTGATGCCCTTGGTCACCAAATCATCGACCATCACACCCATATAAGCTTCTGAACGATCAGGAATCCAAGTCTCTAAATCACACGCCAAAGCTGCTGCATTGATGCCTGCCAACAAACCTTGTGCCGCCGCTTCTTCATAACCTGTTGTGCCATTGATTTGACCCGCATGAAACAAACCTTTCACACGTTTGCATTCAAGCGTGTGTTTTAATTCCGTGGGATCAACATAATCATATTCAATGGCATAACCGGGGCGAATAATCAGTGCTTGTTCCAAGCCGGGAATGGAGCGAACCATTTTCCATTGTACATCAATCGGCAAGGATGTGGAAATCCCATTGGGATACACTTCTGCATGATCTTTGCCTTCAGGTTCTAAGAAAATTTGATGGCTGTCTTTGTCCGCAAAGCGCACCACTTTATCTTCAATACTGGGGCAATAACGAGGCCCTTTACTCTCAATATCGCCTGAATACATCGGTGAACGTGCCAAGTTTTCTCGAATAATATCATGGGTTTTTTGTGTCGTTCGTGTGATTGCACAAGGAATTTGATCTTGCGTGACTTGATTGTGTATCGAAGCAAACGGTAACGCATCCAATTCGCCTGCTTGCATTTCAAGCGTATCCCATGCAATGGTATTTTTATCCAAGCGAGGTGGTGTACCTGTTTTTAAGCGACCCAAACGCAATTCTTGACGGTATAATTCATCGGTCAAACCATAAATACCTGCATCACCTGAGCGACCTGAGGCTATTTTTTTATCACCAATATGAATGAGCCCGCCCAAAAAAGTACCCGTGGTTAAAATGACACATGGGGCTTCATGTTCAATGCCCAACTCATCAACAACCCCTACAACAGCCCCATCTTCAAACATCAATTCATTGATAGAGGCTTGATGTAAAGAAAGATTGGCTTGCTGATCCAGTAAATGACGCATCCGCATATGATAGATTCGGCGATCACATTGCGCTCTTGTCGAACGAACCGCAGGTCCTTTTTTTTGATTCAAGACGCGATATTGAATAGCAGAATCATCGGCACAAATGCCCATCAAGCCACCCAAAGCATCCACTTCTTTCACCAAGTGGCTCTTACCAATGCCGCCAATCGCAGGATTACAGGACATTTTAGCAATCGTATCCAAATTCTGCGTGATTAAACGAACTTTTGCACCTCGGCGCGCGGCGGCGGCAGCGGCTTCACAGCCTGCATGCCCAGCTCCAACCACAATAACATCTACAGCCCCATCGGGGTGTTTCACGTGAAACATTTTCTTTTTTTCCATGAAGCAACCATAGTTTAGAAAAAAAATAAATCGACTAAATGACATCATTCATTGTGTAAATGATGAACTTATGCAGTTTTCAGGCATGAACATTCATTGGCCCCACACTCAATTTATTCAATCTGTATCTGATACGCGCGACTTTCCATCCATTGATTTACCCACAGTGGCCATTGCAGGTCATTCCAATGTTGGAAAATCCACCTTGCTCAATGCACTCTTTGATCGCAAAAATATGGTTAAAACATCCAAACGTCCCGGATGTACACGCTTATTAAATCTTTTTTCGCTCGATGAAAAAATCCTGATCGTTGATTTACCCGGTTATGGTTATGCTCGCGCACCGAAATCTGAAAAACGAAGATGGGCAAAATTGATCGAACTTTATTTGCGTGGTGATGCTGCACCTGTATTGGTATTGGTTCTTCTTGATATTCGCCATGGCCCTAAAGACAGTGATTTGAAATTGATTGAATGGCTCAACGATGCAGGTATTCGATGGGTTCCTGTTGCCACCAAAGCCGACAAACTCACAGGCAATAAACGCGCTGTTCGTCTTAAAGAAATGTGCGAAAACATGGGTGGCTTGTTAAAACCACATCCAACATCCAGTAGCACAGGGCGCGGTATTCCTGAACTACGCACACTGATGTTAGAAGAATTAAAACTCGCACAAGAAACGGTTTGGGATGAAGTTGAACCAACAGAAAATTTATAAATCATAAAAAACCATAAACGATGTCATTTCCAAAGGCTTGTTTTGGGGCAACCTGAACAATTACAGCTATTTGATTGCAGTGCTGAATAGTTACGAAATGGGCTACTCATATGCTTTATGGAAAAGCACCTGAAAATTGGCGAAGGTATTGATTATAATTGGGGGCTAAATATGAATTTAAATAAACTCGGGAAGAAGCTGTACGAGATGTATCATCATGTTGAAAGTGGCGAGTCAGTTGCTATGATTCATCTGTTTACTATTCAATATGCAGATGAAATTAGATAAAGTGGCGCGACCATGAAAGCGGTTGTAAATGCAGCTAATATTAATGAATCATACGGTACAGAGATTAGTAAAGGTGTTAAGTTATCAAAGTTCGTGAATGTAAAATAATGGCTAGAAAAACAGCATAGGAGAAATAATATGCCATCAATATCTACATTTTATGGAATAATTATCTATATGTACTTTATGGATAACAGGCAACACAAAACGCATCATATTCATGTTAAATATCAGGGGCAAGAAGTTGTTGTATCAATTCCAGATGGAAGTGTTCTTGAAGGAAGTATCCCTCATCGAAAATGAAACTTCTCCAAGCATGGATTGAAATTCATAAAGATGAGCTTATGGCTGACTGGGAGTTATCTGTATCTGGAGAGCACCCTTATAAAATTGATCCTTTGAGATAACATGATGAATCCAAGAGTTAATAAAGTAGACACCAATGATAAGTATCAACTCAGCCTTGTTTTCACAAATGGTGAGCATGGGTTTTATGATTGCTCAAAGCTACTTAAATTTGGTGTATTCAAAGAATTAAAAGACAAATATTATTTTAAGCAAGCTCAAGTAACTAATGGCACAGTATCATGGCCTCATGAGCAAGATATATGCCCCGATACATTGTATTTGGATTCTATCAAAGAGAATGACTAAGCAAAGCATTGAGAGGGACTTTCTCTGCGCTCGAACCCTTTATTTGGCTCGTTAAGCATATTAACAAAAACAAGAATAGAAACAAAAAAACCCTTGAAAAGTATAATCTTTTCAAGGGTTTAAGTATTTGGTTGCGGGGGCTGGACTTGAACCAACGACCTTCGGGTTATGAGCCCGACGAGCTACCACTGCTCCACCCCGCGTTGAATTGTCGCGAACTTTATCGTCATCATATTGGATGTCAATATTTAATTTCACATCTTTATTTCAATGCATTTTAATCCAACGCAAGCTTGCAGCCACGGTAAGAAATGAACCCAACACAAGTATATGAGCTTTTGCATGGTGATGTAACACTTGAAACAAAGCTTCTTCAACACTTGGCATACAAGTATTCAGATGTTTTGAATCACGATCACTAATAAGTTGTGCCGTAAATGGTTTTAATAATTCAAAACAATCCTGCAAATCTCGATCCTCACGGGTGTACACCAAAATAGCATCGAAAGGATGTGGCATAGCATCTAAAGAGGTCAACAAGGCTTCAATCGCATGACGATTATGCGCTGCATCAAGATAAATCGTAGCTTGTTGATATGAAATACGCTGCAATCTTCCCACCATGCATACGTGAGAAATCGCCTGCTCACAGGTATTTAAATCACCCATGATAAGCTTGTTTTTAAGCAATGTTTGTATGGCTTCGGATGCCAAACCTGCATTGATTTTTTGATGTTTTCCTTGCAAACAAAGTGTTTTTTCAAAGGGTTTAGCAAAACCAATACTTGGATATGTGGTTTTTAGAAATTCGTTGATGTCCATCGTTTGCTCAACACTGATGGCATACGCACAATCATGAAATACATACGATTTTTCATGCGCAATTTCCATGAGAGTCGAACCAAGCCATGCTTCATGATCCAAACCGATGGGTGTTAACAAGCCCATATCTGCAACAACCGAAGTTGTGGCATCGAGCCTTGCACCGACACCTGCTTCAAGAATTTCAACATCCACCTGTTGCTGACTAAAATACAACAACGCTAAAGCCGTCGCCACTTCAAAATACGATGCGCCAACCTCTAAAGCATGAGGCATAATTTGTTCCAACAACATTAATAAATCGTCCGATGAAATCGCTTGTTCATTGATGCGAATGCGTTCGTTGAACTCCAAAATATGCGGCGATGTATAAAGTCCAACGTTCAAGCCACATGCTTGCAATGCATTCGCCAACATAAAAGACGTTGAACCCTTACCATTGGTTCCAGCTACACGAATACGAAGCTTGGGGGATTGAAGCTGAAAAGGTTCAAGCAGCCCGTGCATCCGTTCATGCCCTGGTAAATAATCGCGATCTGCCGATGGCTTGCCCAACTGTTCTAGCCAGACATCAATCGATTGTGGTTTCATTGCTTATTTATTGATAAGGACGGGCAGTTAAATGGGTGAGCAGTGTTTTGAGGTAAGCGCGTTGCTCACGTCGATCCACAATATCATCAATCAAGCCATGTTCTAGTAAGAAATCAGAGCGTTGAAAACCTTCTGGCAAGGTTTCTCCCACCGTTTCTTGAATCACGCGAGGCCCTGCAAAACCAATCAACGCATCAGGTTCAGCTAAAATAACATCACCCAACCAAGCCACCGATGCCGAAACTCCACCCATTGTTGGATCGGTTAACAAACAAACAAACGGTAATTTTGCATCCTTCAAACGGTTGGCAGCGGCGGCTGTTTTGGACATTTGCATCAAGGCAAGAAGGCTTTCTTGCATGCGTGCGCCACCTGATGCGGTAATCAATACATAAGGGCATTGATGTTCCAGTGCATGTTCCATACCGCGAACAATTTTCTCACCGACCACTGAACCCATGCTGCCGCCCATATATTTGAATTCAAAAATAGAGACCGATGTTTGAATGCCCTCAATCACACCCAAATAATTACGCATGGCATCATGCTTACCTACTTTTTTATCAGCATCTTTGAGGCGATCTTTATAACGTTTTAAATCTTTAAAATTTAAAGGATCTGTGGAACGAAGTTTGCCATCTAATTCATCATAAGCATCTTGATCAAACAAGTATTTCGCACGCTCTTTTGCACCAATACGCAAGTGTTGAGAACAACGTGGGCAAACCATATCCGAGCGTTCTAACTCTTTATTGTACAAGGTTTCAGAACAGCCCGGACATTTCACCCATAGACCTTCAGGCGTATTGCTTTCAGACTTAGAAGATAACAATGATTTTGGGTTTTCAATTAGCCGTGTAATCCAGTTCATAGTGGGAGTCCTTACAATAAAAATTCATCATCTTGCGTTAACATGCGCAAGTTAGGAATATTTTCTACATCAATTTCTTTGCTCATAATAGCAAGTGTTTCGGGTTTCATGTGAAACAGATAAATGGGGATTTCACCCAATTTATCGAGTTTTTTAAGATCTTGTGCCATTTGTTTAGGGGTCATGTGACCACTGATATCGGCTAAAAATTGATAATTATTGGGAAATGAACAATCAATAATCAGCCCACATAAATTACTCTGCTTATTCGCTACATCCCAAATCGCATCGTTCACGCCTGTATCCGCAGAATAAATAAATTGCTTACCATCTTGATCCAGTAAAAAACCTGTGCATGGCACAGGATGATTCATAGGAATTGGGGTGATACTTAAACCATCAATGACAGTGGCTTGATAAGGTTTAATCGGTCGAAATTTAAGAATAGGATCTTCAGCATTTGGAATCATCGTAAAATCAGGCCATACCAAATTGTTCAAAAAGTGTTTGGATATGGTATCTAAATTTTCTTGTAAACTATGAATGGTGATATAGCGATTGACAATTTCATCTGAAAGTCGTTTCAACGAGCGGTTATCTGCTAAAAAAGCAATACCTTGAATGTGATCTAAATGTGTATGGGATATAAAAGCATGCTCAATATGTCGTTGTTCTTCCAAGGTTAAAATAATAGTCGGAGAACCAGCATCTAACAAAATAGTATCATTGATAAGAAAAGAGCTGAGATGGAAGCCTAACAGTTGACCGCCATAACATCCCAATACACGAATCTTCATGCTTCTAATGCTTCTTTCATGGATGATGCCGCATCTTTTAAAGCGTCGTTTATGGCTTCTGCATTTGAGATGTTTTGAGGAATGGTATTAACAAAATGACTACCCACAACCACACCATCGGCAAAATGCCCGACTTCTTGAGCTTGTTTCGCAGTCTTCACCCCAAAACCAACACACACAGGCAAATCAGTATGCACACGAATATGGTTTACCTGCTGTTGAATCGCTTCCATGTCGCCCATATTTGCCCCTGTGATGCCGTTGAGTGACACATAATAAATGAAACCACTGGCATGTTTGCAAACCAATTGAATGCGTTCTTCCGTTGATGTCGGTGAAAGCAATAAAATACGATCCAAACCATGTTTTTGAAAAATACCATCACAAATATGACCTTCTTCGGGTGGAATATCCACCAAAAGTACAGCATCGGCACCCGCTTCAACCGCTTGCTTGGCAAAGTTCTCAAAACCTATGACAAAAGGGATATTGGCATAACCCATCAACACAATTCCCAAATCAGGGTGCTGTTGGCGAACTTGGGCAGTGAGTCGAAAAACATCTTGAATATGTGTACCCGAAGCCAAAGCACGTTCACTGGCAGCTTGAATCACGGGGCCATCCGCCATCGGATCCGAAAATGGCATGCCAATTTCCAAAATATCACTTTGATCCGCCAAGGTGTTTAATAATAATTCAGAGCTTGTTAAATCGGGGTCACCTGCGGTAAGGTAACTGACTAAAGCTGCTCTTTGATTCGATTTACAGCGAGCAAAGACATCCGATAAACGACTCATTGATCACCTTCCTTCGCATCTTCTGCCAATTTATCCATGACCGTTCCCAAATCCTTATCACCACGCCCTGATAAATTCACCAACACGATTTGGTCTGGATTCATACTGGCTGCAATGCGCATCCCCGCAGCAATGGCATGACTGGATTCCAAGGCTGGAATAATACCTTCCACTTGCGTTAATGTTTGAAAAGCTGCCAAGGCTTCATCATCTGTTGCACTATCCACATCCAAACGCCCAGATTCCATCATGGCTGCCAATTCTGGTCCTACACCCGGATAATCCAAACCTGCTGAAATACTATGCGTCGGCTGCACTTGCCCTTCATCATTTTCCAATAAATAACTTAAACTACCATGAATAATACCAGCTTTGCCTTTACAAAGCGCGGCGGCATGTTGCTTTGTTTCAAGTCCACAACCTGCTGCTTCCACCGCAACCAAACGAATATCATCGTCTTGCAATGGATGCAATAAACCAATGGCATTTGAACCACCACCCACACAAGCCACAGCAACATCGGGTAATTTCCCTGCTTGAGCTAAACATTGTGCGCGTGCTTCTTGACCAATCACCGTATGAAATTGACGTACCATCAATGGAAAAGGATGTGGCCCTGCCGCCGTACCAAAGATATAAAACGTATCTTCACAATTGGCTACCCAGACTCGCAACGCTTCATTCACGGCATCTTTAAGCGTTGCCGTTCCTGAATCCACAGGAATCACATTAGCACCCAATAATTTCATGCGAAAAACATTCGGTGCTTGGCGGCGCATATCTTCACGCCCCATATAAATATCACACTGCATACCAAATAATGCCGCCACAGTTGCGGTTGCCACACCGTGTTGACCTGCACCTGTTTCAGCAATCACTTTCTTTTTGCCCATGCGACGTGCCAACAATGCCTGACCAATGGTGTTGTTCAGTTTATGTGCGCCCGTGTGATTTAAATCTTCACGTTTCAGATAAATTTGAGCGCCACCAAGCTCATCAGACAGACGTTTAGCATGATATAACGGCGTAGCCCGTCCAGCATAGTGTTTGAGTAAAGATAAACGCTCTTGTTGAAATGCTTCATCTTGCCAAGCTTCAAAAAAAGCGGTTTCGATTTCTTTCAATGGTTGCATCAATGTTTCGGCGGCAAAAGAGCCCCCAAATAAAGTGCCATTGGCAAGAAAGTGTCCACCCTCATCAGGTGCATGGTGAATCGTTAAATCATATGTAAAGTCAGTGCTCATACATCCTCTATTTATTTAAGCCTGTATGAATACGTTCAATCAAAGCTTTCATTTTTATTGAATCTTTCATACCCGGTGAAATTTCTACGCCCGAAGATACATCTAGGGCAAACCATTGGCGACAAGCAAGCGCAGCATTGACATTGTTGATATCAATCCCGCCGGCCAAAATAAGCGGATAATCATGCTCAAACCCTTGCAATAATGACCAATCAAAACTGTGACCTGTGCCACCATAAACACCTTTGGGTGCTTTGGCATCAAGCAACACAGGGCAATCATACTGCTTTGCCCGCTTCAAATCATCGGCATCATTCACTGCAATGGCTTTGATCACACGTCGATGTTGTGCTTGGCAAAATTCAGGGCTTTCATCACCATGCAGTTGCACAACACCCAACGGACAACAGCTTAAAACATCGTCAATTTCTTGCTGACTGGGATTCACAAACAAACCTACAGCCGACACAAACGGCGGAAGTTCGCGAATAATAGCTGCCGCTTTCATTGGTTCAATGTAACGCGGTGATTTTTTATAAAACACAAAACCCAAAGCATCAACACCCAAAGAGGAAGCAAACAAAGCATCTTCCAAACGTGTTATGCCACAAATTTTGGTGCGCGTCCGTAAAGGAGGGTGAGAGAAATAAGTCATGAGTGAAGCATAGTCAATCATGACCCCATCTGCATGTATTTAACGTCATTGATGTGACACAGCTTGATGAAAAAAAAGTTATCCCTAAAATATTTTATCAAGTTATGGAAGCCTGACCCCCAATTTATACAGGTTTTGCCTGTCCGCTGGATGCTTTTGTTAGCTGTTTTTTGACGTTGTGCGTGATAAAGTTGGATAAAACCTCTTTTATAACAGGTACGGACACACCATTCCCCATCTGTTTATATACAGCATTATCATTGTCTAATAATTTATAACTATCAGGGTATCCTTGTAACCTCGCACACTCTCTAGGCGTAATACGCCTTGCTACATTATTTTGAACAATCCCCAATCTGTTTGAATCTGATGCCGTCAATGTAATTGATATTCCTTGTGGATCCAGAAACTTAAAAACTTCAAATGACATATTTCCACAGACAGGATTATATTTTTCATCGTAGCAACTAAGGTAGCCTTTACTAATTAATGAGCGGGTTAAACTTTCAAAATTATCTTTATGGTAAAAAGTTATAATTTGTTCTCTAGTTAAGCTTTTACCATCTTGATGAGTACCAAATATTTTTTTTCTACGATTAGAAATTAATAGATTCATAAACTCTATTTCATTAGGGGAGCATTTACCTTTTACACCAAGTTCCCATGAATGTAGGGATTTTCCTCCACGATAATCAATAAGTCGATAACCATGTAATTGAGAAAGATCACTACCAATAACATTTTTTAATTGCTTGGTAAAAGCAGTAGTGCAAATATATTTAGGATCTGGGTGTTCTTCCAATATATCCTTTACTACTTTAGTCCTAACTTTCTCTTCCTCAAATAATGAAATTTGAGTAAATTTAGTTTGTAATTTATATTTATGCGTATCAGCGGCGCCAAGATCACTATTTAATGTAATTTTAATATTTTTATTTAATACACCCAAAATATAAATTCTCACCCTATTTTGAGGAACATCGAAATTACTAGAATTTAAGAGTAAATGTTCAACAGAGTAACCAATGGCTTCGAGTTTTTCTTTAATTGTTTGATAAGTTTTCCCTTTGTCATGAGTTATCAAACCCCGGACATTCTCTAGCAAAAAATATTCTGGCTTTTTTTGATTTAAAATTCTTTCAACATCAAAAAAGAGTGTTCCTCTTGTATCGCCAAACCCTTTCCTTTTTCCAGCATATGAAAATGATTGACATGGAAATCCTGCCAATAAGAAATTAAAATCTGGAAACTCGTGAACCTCTTTAATATCAGAGTAGGGGTTTTCACCAAAATTCAATTCGTATGATGCACAAGCATTTTTATCTATTTCTGAACTAAATACACATTTCGTTTTTATTCCAGCTTCTAAACAAGCTTGCTCCATAGCAAGCCTTATACCGCCTGTACCAGCAAATAAATCAATGAATTTAATCAAGTGCTTCACCTATCCATTGGCAAAGAATATCGAATTCTTGTTCTGAAAAAGCTACTGTACAATCACTATTTGTACAAATTGTTGAAATAGCTGAAGATCTTTGAAAATTACCCGCGCCATCTAAAACATACGCGATTTTATAACCATTTGAATGCATAAGATTCATACGGTCTGCCGCTTGTCCTGCTTTCCGTTCAATTGTACTGTTCGTAGTTACTTGGAAACTAACCTCTACTCCTATTTTTTTATCTTGTTTTTCTACAACTATATCGAAAGGCATTCCCCCTTCTTTTGCATATCCATTTAATTCAATATAACCATTGCTGATTACACGATAATCCTTCCCTAGTGATCGCGACAAATGATTCACAATCTCTTTTTGGGCTAGCTGTCCTAATGAGTTCGCGGTTGCACCACCTGTTATACGACTTACATTTATATATCGTTCCTTAACATATTTTTCTAAGGTTTCTGCTTTTCCAAGTAACGCACCAATTTCACAAGCTACTAGCCCTGCCTCATCATTTACCGATGATGTTGATCCAAACATCAATAGGATAATCATATCCTTATATAAATCGGACAGTACCTTTTCCTCAAGTAAACCTTCACCATCTATAAATAGCTTTTTATTACCAAGACCTCGAATGGGTAGGCATTTGAAATTATAGGTATAATTATTTGAATTCCATGAGAATGTTATGGAATGCTTGTCGTTGTCTGATTGAAAAATTGAGGAAAAGGCTCTACCAAGCCTTTGGATTGGTTCGCCACCATAATCAGCTAGAACACATAAATGCTTTAAAAATAAGTTTATTGGAAATTCAGAGGCTTCAAGAAGATCAAATACCTGATATGGACTTTTCTTTGAAAGTGAGATGATTTTTAAAAAGTCATCTTGGGTTTGTATTAACTTTGGGATGATGCTAATCGCAGCATTTGCTTGATTCAGGTATTCTGGCCACCATAAAATGGCATTTTTTTCTAATTGACTGATATTACGATTATATTTCATATTTTACTAAACTCTTCTACTCTTAATTTCACAAACACTCTCATTTTCTCATGTTTTGTTAAAAGTTGCCTCGGCTTGTTTTGACAGCTAACGGCTTGCATGAGGGGCGGCGCAGCCGTCCCTCTCGATGCTTTTGTTAGAGTGCTTGCAATCTTGGAAGCAGGGATTTTTCAATCTGGAGATAATTGGAACATCTAACATGATAACCACCATCTTATCAGAAAATTTTAATCACCTTGCGATTTTGCAAGAGAACTCCAAAACAACCCAACATCTTTTCAGAATAACAACATCGAATCAAAAAT
>JAUZQM010000060.1 GCA_030950985.1 Mariprofundaceae bacterium
CTTTTTTTTTATTTTTTTTTCTTTTTTCGTTTTTTTTGTTGTGGTGTTTTTCGCCGCCTCTCTTTTCTCTGCGGCGCCCCCCCCCCCCCCACTTCCAGAGTCATGAACACAGAGCAATCTTCATTCCCGAAAATCGATTAAAAGACCAAGGAATGACGGCGTGCGTAACATCAGTTATTCATATTGTTCCATAGATCCCTAATAAAAGATTTCGGGGATGACATTTTTTTACTAAATTTCAATAACGATTCAACACGACAATGCTTTAATATTGCGTCCGAATCACATCGGCAAGTTCATTCCCAATCGATAACATCAATGCTTCATCTTCAGCTTCAACCATGACACGGACTTTGGGTTCAGTGCCAGACATGCGAACATTGACACGTCCAGCATTGCCTAAGCGTTCCGTTGCAGCTTGCACAGCAGTTTGAATGATTGGATTTTGCATGACATCGACCCGTTCAGATAAAGTGATATTCCATAGTTTCTGTGGAAAAATAGACATATCAGAAGCCATATCCGCCAATGGAACATCTTGATCTTTCATGGCACATAACAGTTGTAAAGCAGTCATTAAACCATCACCCGTGGTATTGTGGTCCAAAAGGATGACATGCCCTGATTGTTCTCCACCCACATTGCATGATGTTTCACGCATCATTTCCAACACATAGCGATCACCCACTGCCGCTCGATGCATTTGCAAACCTAAACCATTGAGGTAATGCTCCAAACCCATATTGCTCATCAAGGTGGTCACTACCGCCTTGCCTGATAACAAACCATGTCGCTGAGCGTGTTCGGCTAAAATAGCAATGACACGATCACCATCCACCAACACACCGTTTGCATCACACGCTATTAAACGGTCTGCATCACCATCCAATGCAAAACCAATATCAGCACCGACTTCAATGACTTTTTGGCAAATCTGTTTGGGATAAGTAGAACCACAATCTTGATTGATATTGTAGCCATTGGGTGTATCCGATATGGCAACAACATCACAGCCTACTTCTTTGAAAATCCGAGGCGCAACATCATAAGCGGCACCATTGGCGCAATCGACCACGACTTTAAATCCATTCAAGCGTAAATCACGCGGCAATGAAGCTTTGAGAAATTCAATGTAACGACCAATCGCATCATCCACACGTTCTGCCTTACCAATTTCAAGCGGTAATGGTAATGGCGGTAGGTCATCCAAACAGGCTTCAATGGCTAACTCGGTTGCATCAGGCAGTTTAAACCCATCCGCTGCAAAAAATTTAATACCATTATCCCCGGCAGGATTATGTGAAGCCGATAACATCACCCCTGCATCTGCACGTAAACTTCGTGTAAGATAAGCCACGGCAGGTGTCGGTACGGGCCCGACCAATTTCACATCCATGCCTTGCGCCGTTAGACCTGCACACAAGGCTGATTCAATCATGTAACCTGATAGCCGTGTATCTTTACCAATTAAAATTTGTGGCCGATGCGTGACATGTTTGGTTAAGACATAACCAGCAGCACGCCCCAAACTCAAGGCAAATTCAGCAGTCATTGGATATTGATTGACAGTACCTCGTACACCGTCTGTGCCAAAATATTTTCTCATGGTGTTTCCTCATTTGTATGATTGGGTAATTGTTCTGATGGATTGATGCTGTATGAATCGAGTATCATTTTTTTAGCGGTGGGAAGACTATACGAATCCATGATGGGCTCGCTATAGGGTTCTTGAACAGGCGGCGAGGTAGTGATGGGCGGTGCAAGGGGTTGAATGACTTGCTTGGGCGTGAGCAATAATATTTTTTTCTTAGAAAGAATGCCTTTAATTTTAAAAGATGCTTCGTCTTCTTGCAAATGTACAGATTTATCAGCAGGCACAATAATATCGCTTTGCAGTTCAAAAGCTCCCTGCTTCAGGTGTGGTTTCAAAGGCAACGTATCAACGGATGTCAATGATTCCAACCAAACTTCAGGTCCTTGAATATGAACCATCGATGGTGTCACAGATACCATTTGTACTTCCCACTCATCAGGCAAATCAAAATTGGGCTGGACACTTACAGTACGTGTTACAATTCTGTCAATTTGAAGTTCCAAATGATCAGGCTGCACTTTTTCAATCTTTAAACCTGTGGGTAGATGAACATCATCTAAATTAAAGCTTCGTTGTATAACGCTGGGTTCTAATAAATCACTCACATTTAAAGGCATAAAGATATCTTGACCTTGTAATGTTTTCAAACGTGCTTGTAAGCCTTGCACGGTAATTTTAACGTTCGATGGAAGGTTATTTACAATCACCATGTGTTCAGGAAGACCTTGAAGCTGAATCGGTACGTCTAAACTTAATGTCCCTTCACCTTCTCCATGCACTTGAAGCCATAAAATAACGGCAATGATGATAGCCCAAATATACAATGCCCACGGTTTAAATAAACGCATCAATTCATCATCCTAGGTATTTTTTAAGTGACGCAATAATTCGGCTTTTAAAGCATCACCTTTCAAAGGTGGCGATAACATACCTTCTTGAGCGATATGTATTTCACCGCGTTCTTCAGAAATCACCAACACCAAGGCATCACTTTCTTCTGTGACACCCACAGCGGAACGGTGTCTTGTACCAAAACCACCGGGTAAATTACTCGCTTGCGCCAAAGGTAAAAGCACTCTTACAGCCACAATACATATGCCTTTTGATTCATTTTGAACCAAGACTGCGCCATCATGCATGGGAGCATACGGGCAAAAAAGCGTTTGAATTACATCAGGCGTTAAGGGTGCTTGCATTTTAACGCCTGATTCAAGTAGGTGTTTCAAACCCGTTTCACGCTCAATGACAATAGTGCCACCCCATTTTCGTTTGACTAAACTTTGTGATGAAGCAATGAGTATTTCCACCATATCTTCAAGTGAATGAGGGGTTGGAGCCCAAGGATTGGTCGCAACATGCATCAAACCCCGACGTATTTCATTTTGAAATAAAACCACAAAAATAACAATAAAAGCAGAGAAAAATTGAGAAAATATCCATTCAACCGTTAATAAATTAAATGCTAATGCTACTTTATAAACGACAAATAATACGGCTAAACCAATGAGCATCTGTTCGGCACGTGTACCTCGAATCAAGCGCAATGCAAAATAGACCACTATAGCCACCACAAGCATGTCAATAACATCCAAAATAGTAAGCTGATGATGTGCCCATGCAGTAAACTCATTCATGTAACGACCCTAATTCAATATTATTTTGAAGTGATTCTCGCATCACTTAACGCTGTGGCTACCATGTTGGCGCGCTTTTGATAAGCGATATCATGTACCCGTACACCATCGGCTCCCAAATAAATACCCAAGGCATCCAATACAGCTGTTTCCAATTCTCTATCATGGACAGGTGATTTTGTCAGTGAAGCAATCAATGATTTTCGTGAAACACCCAAAAGAACGGGTAAACGAAAGTATTGTTTTAGCACATCTAGGTGCATAATCAAATGTAAGTTATCTTGTAAACGTTTTCCAAAGCCAATACCCGGATCCAAAATTAGCGATGTCTGCTGCATACCAGCTTGCAAACACGCTTCAATTCGCGTTTCAAAAAAACGTATAACATCTTGCATGACATCTTGATAACAGGGTGCATTTTGCATATTTTCAGGTGTTCCTTGCATATGCATCAAACACACATCCACACCTGAATGGGAAGCCACTTGCAAACTATCCTCATTAAATGTTAATGCTGTGACATCATTGATCATACATGCACCTGCCTTCACGGCTGCTTGCATCACGGCTGATTTCCGTGTGTCAATCGATACTGGACAAGCTGCTTTAGTTAGCCCTTCAATGACTGGTATAACGCGTTGCAATTCATCTTCAAGGGAAACGACCTGAGCTCTGGGACGCGTTGATTCACCCCCAACATCAATAATGTCTGCACCCAAACGACGCATATCAATGCCTTGTTGAATCGCCTTTTTGACATCTGTAAATTGACCACCATCTGAAAATGAATCAGGGGTGCAATTTAGCACCCCCATCATCCATGCTGGTTGCCCAACTTGCCGCAACCAACGACTTCTTTTCAAATCTTGATCCATCAATGCGGCTGATTTGACTCATGACCCGATGTTTTTTCATCCGTAGCATTTAAATCAATTTTTTCATCTTTATCATCATCACTTGCATGAGGTTTAAGATCAATGTCATTGATATCAGTACGGTTCAATGCCTGTCCAGCAAGAATCTTGGTAATATCATCACCTGAAAGTGTTTCGTATTCTAATGCACCTTTTGCTAAACAATGTAATTGATCCAAATTTTCAGTGAGGATTTTCTTAGCTAAATCATAACCTGTATCAACAAAAGCACGGATTTCAGTATCAATCAAACGAAATGTTTCATCGGAAACATGTTGTTGTTGCGAAACAGAGCGACCCAAAAAGACTTCTTGCTCATTCTCAGAATAAAGCAATGGGCCCAATTTATCGGATAATCCCCATTCAGTGACCATTTTACGCGCCAAACTTGTTGCCATTTGAATATCACTGGAAGCACCCGATGTTACTTTATCATAACCAAAGATTAATTCTTCAGCCACACGTCCACCCATAGCAATGGCAATACTTGCATGCATTTTTTCACGTGATTGAGAATATTCATCTTTTTCAGGTAAGCGCATCACCATGCCTAAAGCACGACCACGAGGAATAATGGTCATTTTATGAATCGGATCCGATGATGGGCAATGAATCGCAACCAAAGCATGACCGCCTTCATGGTATGCTGTGAGTTTCTTTTCATCTTCTGTCATCGCCATCGAACGACGCTCTGTACCCATCATGACTTTATCTTTGGCTTCATCAAAATCAGCCGCCGTGACTTTATCTCGATTTAAACGAGCGGCATTGAGCGCTGCTTCATTCACAAGGTTGGCAAGTTCAGCACCTGAAAAACCCGGTGTTCCGCGTGCAATGACTTTGACTTTAACATCAGAGGATAAGGGTACTGTTTTCATATGTACCTTGAGAATTTGCATGCGACCAGACAAATCAGCATTGCCCACAGTAACTTGACGATCAAAACGACCAGGGCGCAACAACGCTGGATCTAAAACATCAGGACGGTTGGTTGCAGCGACAAGAATCACACCTTCATTGGCTTCAAAACCATCCATTTCTACCAATAGTTGGTTCAGTGTTTGTTCACGTTCATCGTTACCACCACCCACACCTGCACCACGATGACGACCCATCGCATCAATTTCATCCACAAAAACAATACACGGCGCGCTTTTCTTGGCTTGTTCAAACATATCACGCACACGTGAAGCACCCACACCAACAAACATTTCAACAAAGTCAGAACCTGAAATTGAGAAAAATGGTACATCTGCTTCACCTGCAATCGCACGTCCTAACAAGGTTTTACCTGTACCCGGAGGACCTACAAGCAAAATACCTTTAGGAATTTTACCGCCCAAACGCGTGAACTTGGAAGGTTCGCGTAAAAACTCAATGACTTCGGTGACTTCTTGTTTGGCTTCATCACAACCTGCCACATCTTCAAAGGTTACTTTATTCGCATTTTCAGTGAGTAATTTCGCTTTGCTCTTACCAAAGCCCATAGCGCCGCCTTTGCCGCCACCTTGCATTTGACGCATGAAGAAAATCCAGACACCAATCAACAACAACATAGGGAACCATGAGATTAAAATAGACAATAAAAATGGAACTTCTGTTGGGGCTTTAACATCCACTTCGACTTGATTATCCAATAATGTTTTCACCAAATTAGGATCATTTGGCGTATGTAGGTTAAATGTTTTCATCTCACCCGCTAAATCACGGTATTGCCCTGCAATTTGATTGTCTCGAATCGTAACTTTTTCAACCATACCTTGATTGACACGGTCTATAAATCCAGAATAAGTCATGACTTCAGATTGCCCATCAGGGGCACTGAACATGTTAAACACGCTCATCATCGTCAAGCCAATCACAACCCATAAAAGTAAATTCTTTCCCATATTATTCAGCTCCAATTGCTACGAAATAGATCATTCCCCAATCCTATCGAAGGCGCGAGATTGCCGCCCGAACTCGAAGATGCAAGCCTTCACCTTGTCGGGATAAACGACAACCAGATAGATCCAAACCTGCATGCGCTCCTTTTACTCGCCAACATTCAATCAATATCATGTGCCGTCTACCCAATACTTTTCCCACCCCTAAGGTGATTGCAGCCATACGTTGAATCACTTGAACACGCATTGGTTGAGGTAACTTTTGCCAAGTAGGAAAATCTATCCAACAACCATGTTCTTCTTGATGGATAACCGCCTCTGTCAATCCTCGTTCAATATCATCCGCTAAACGAACAGCCTGTTGCTGCCAACGCATCCATAAATCATAAGGATCGACACCGTTTGCTTCTATAGCAGGCAATAAGTGACGACGAATTTTATTGCGCCATAAGCTAACATCTGCATTGCTACAATCCTCTAACCAAGGAATGTGATTGATTTGTAAGCATTGCTCAATGACATGTTTTCGTACATGCAACATTGGACGGTAAATGTGTAAGGATTGAACAGACATGTGAGCCTGTATGCCTCGCAAACCCATGACACCAGAGCCTTGTAACATACGCATACAAACAGTTTCAACTTGATCATCAGCATGATGCGCCAAGGCTAAATGTTGGATGCCTGTTGTTGCCGATAAATTTTGAAAGGCAGCATAACGACCTTTACGCGCTTCTGCTTCACGGTTGCGTTGATGTTGATGCGGTAAACGTTTTGAAAAAAATGGAATACCCCATTCCTTAGCGCGTTGTTCTAACATAAGACTATCTTGAGCAGATTGTTCATGCCATGCATGATCAATATGCCAAGCTTGAATATTAAATCCCTTCTGTTTTAATAATAACAAAAGCGCTGTGGAATCTAAACCTCCTGACCAAGCTACAGCCAATGTATGGGGTAATGTTTGATAAATGTCTGATTTTTCTAAATGTATGTCTAAATTATTTATATCGAACAATGCCGTTACAACCCAGTCCAAGACATCAGCATTTCAGAACGAATTAAATTAGCTGCATCTGATGTGGGTTGTAATAATTCATATATTTCAGTTGTTCTACCATTTAAACATGTCACGCCTACTTTTGTAAATACGAGTACCTCATCTTCATGCATAACCGTGGTTACATCAAAGGTATTGCCCATGATACGGTACTTAGAAAAAATACTACTAGCATGCTCGCAATCTAAAGATAGTTCTTTCACTTGTGCCGATTGTTTCATCTCCTTTGCATAAGCATGCATGACGGTATTGCTTATAGCAAAGCCTTGATTGTGTAAAATAGATAATATGTTTCCACCACCAATATCCACGCCTTCAATATGAATTTTACCCAACGATAATTTATTTGTTTTTTTATTTTTCCAGTCAATTAAACGAGCAATATTTTCATCATGTGCAAGAGCTCCACTTGCTTGTGCCATTGCAGCGCTACTGGCAATACGAAACTTTTCCGATGTTATATGAGTTCCGTTGACTATATTCCAATCCCCTTGCATGGTCATGCAAATGGAGGGTGAAGGAATGTTTTTTCTTATATTATTCGTTTTAATAGGGTTAGTTTTTTCATTATTATCAGATTCTACATACAGCTCATGCATCAAACGATAAATTGCATAACCTACATGCACAAGTTCGACCACATCACCTCGTAATAAACAACCCGTACCATTGATATAGTCCATAAAAATATTTTGGGACTGTTGCAACTGCTGAAATATTTTTGCAGTCAGCTTGTCGTTAATCAAATGCTCAAAATTATTAGAAACCTTTTCTATGTCATAAAGATAAGTTGCCCAATCAATGCGCAAACATGCTTGCTTCGCAGATAAAGAAGCGCCACTATGTAACGAAGATTCAGCATCTTGAAAGTAGATCAAAGTACCTGCTTCCCATGCTTGATTTAAGGCTTTTTTAATTTCTTTGCCTCGCCCTTTTCCAGTCAATGCATCATATCGATCCATCCAAACCACTTCAGCTTGCCTGCGTCGTTGTTCAATCGCGACATCTGCTTCAAAAACACGAAAAGCTTGTAGCACCCGCTCATCTTTTAACCAAGGTGTATCGACATTGGCTTTTTTCTTAGTTTTTGGATTTAAGCGTGCCAAAATCCAAGCTGCAATAGGAAATTCAATACTTTGATTTAATAAATCAACTGCAGCTTGAGGTAATGTTTCAGGTCGGGAAATTAACTGATCTAATTTCTTGGCCTGTAACACCCATTGCATCCAAACCCCTTGCCCTGTCTTTTCAGCAAGTTCCCAAAGCGCCAAGCGTACCCAACTTCGTCGAAGCATATGAGCACCCATACGATCTTCTGCCAATAATGGACAAATTCCCGATTCATATTTACTACCTACTTTGGCACGAACTTGTCGCATTTTAGGGATGATACCTGGCTCTAAACCATAGGACATAATCACAAAACGATCATCACCTAATAAGGCATCTTCAGGTTGGCGAAATAAAAAAGCAATGGGCGTGACAGGGATGACCATCGATTCATACGTTGCAATTCGAGTCACCTCAACAGCACCATCGACATGTTGTTTTAAAAAATGACGCAATGCCCAATCATATAATCCTCCAGCAACACTCACTAAAATATGATCGGTATGTTCAGCATGATCCGAGGATAAACATTGAATCGCTTGCCGAATCATTTTTAACATCAAAATATTCACGCTGGCTACCCAAGGGGCATGATCCAATTGATCTTGCTTCCATGATTGTTTCCACATGGCTTGCCACATTCCAAATAAGGCTAAAGCACCTTCAGGATCAGCACACCAATGATGCAATAAATTTTGTGGTAAATGTGGGTAGCGTGTTTGTAGATGTTTCATGATCGTACGGCTTACTGGGTTCAAGGGAGGCAACTGGTGTGCCGATATTTTTTCCTGATCAATCATATAACGAAAAGAATAATTTTGGAGATGACGAAATGCTGTTGTTAACATCTCTAATTGATTTGGAGGTATCGCATATGGCAAGTATTCTTTACCATCTTCAGCGGTATAACGTACAGGTAAACGACGGACATCCACCTTACAACGTATTGCAATATCCTCGCCTCGATTTAAAATCGGACGATACCAACTCCAACGGTAATCAAAATAACCCGGTGATAACATATCCCCTCCAGCTTGACTAAAATTCATGAGTGACGAATCAAATCATGCGCATGTGTGATTGCCAGTTATATCATGAAACCCTAGCTTGCCGCGCCCACTTTTAAAAACTGGGCAATTAAAGCCTTATTAAATAAAAAAGCACCTATTCTTTAAAGGATCACCTTTATCATGATGACAAATATTTTACGCCAAAGCATAGTGAAATTTTGCTATAGCTTTGCATTGCTTACTTGTGCCCTTCTTCCCATACACTCACTTCAAGCAGCTGAAATTATAACAACATTACCACCTTTATCGAGCTTGGTTCACTGGCTTGATCCTAAAGCCTCTGTTCAATGTTTATTATCAGCCAGTGCCGATCCTCATCATTTTCAACTGACACCAAAACAAGTGGAATCCATACAAAAGGCAACATTACTGATTCGTTCATCACGCGATGATGGACAGTGGGCAAGACTTCAAACATCAGGCATCACTTGGGATATATGGGCAAGTCAAAGCTCCATGTCTCATGAACCTGACAAACATCATGAACACCACCATGAACAAGGCAACCATGCTTGGTTAAGCCCACACGATGTTGCGTTAATCCTACCCCAACTTGCAGACCATTTGATACATGTTTATCCCAACCATAGCCAAGCTATTCGTCAACGTTTGCAGGCAGCAGACATTCAAGTAAAGCAGATTGAAAAACAGTGGCAAGATGTCACGTTGTCACTACAACTCCATGAAAAAGGAACCATCATGCAACACCCTGCGTGGCTAACGCTTTTTCAAGATTTGAATATTCCTGTATGGACTGTGTTAGAGTCAGATAAACATGGGCAAGAACATGGCCCGCATGTGTTAGAAAATGCTTTACAGGTTATCCAAGCTCACCCACACAGCTTATTGATTGCCGACAAACGTCATAGTCAGCAGGCTTTATCATGGCTTCAACATCATCATACTGAAAGCCACATGGTCATATTGGATGCTTTAGGAAAAAGTGATGAAACATGGCCAGAATTAATGCAACGCAATCTTAAAATTTTACAAGCTTTATGAATTCAAGCGTTCTTTCTCTATCTCATATTTCATTTGGTCCTAAAAAACGACCTGTGTTGGATGATTTGTCGTTTTCCCTTAAAGCGGGACATTTTATGGGAATTATTGGCCCGAATGGTGCAGGTAAAAGTACGATTTTATCGGTCATGACAGGCTTGATTCAACCCTCACAAGGTCATGTTTATTTGTTTGGCAGCTGTTTAACGCATTTCAATCGCCATAAACTGCTTAAAAAAATGGGTTATTTGCATCAACTTCACAATGCTGAGCCTCATATGCCGTTAACAGTATCTGATGTGGTAGCGATGGGCTTATTGGACTATAGCAAACCCTTATGGTGCTGGATAAAAAAAAGCTCCAAATATCAAGAAGCGATTGAAAAAGCGTTGAGTTATGTGGATATGTTGGATTTTCTAAACCATGATTTTCGTTATTTATCAGGTGGTCAACGTCAACGAATACGTTTAGCGCGTGCTTTAGTGAGACAACCACAATTATTATTATTAGATGAACCATCGGCAGCGTTGGATAGTCATCAACAACAAAAATTATACCTTTTATTGCGTCAACTTTGTGATGAACAAAACATGACTATCATCATGGTAGAACATGATATTGCCGCCATTACTGGACATGTAGATTCAGTGGCTTGTCTCAACCGTAAAATTCACCATCATGCCATGAAGGGTGAACAGATTCCTGAAGATGTCTGGCACCAAATGTATGGTGAGCATATGCATGTGCTTGCCCATGATACAAGTTGTATTGGTTGCCATCATGATTGAACTCATTCAACAATTTTTTGCCAGCACTGTCATGCAAGAAACCTTACCACCTGCACTTTTTATCGCGCTGGTATCATCCTCAATATCGGTCATGGTTTTAGCCCATAGGCTTTCTTTTTTGACGGTGGGTGTTTCTCATGCTTCGTTGGCAGGTTTGGGTTTAGCAGTCACTTTTTCATTGCCTTTATTGCCAACTGCCACCGCTTTTTGTGTCGGTATTGCGTTATTACTTGCCTCTTTACCTAAAAAACAAGGTATTACAGAAGACACTGGAACAGGGCTTCTTTTTGCAGGAAGCATGGCTTTGGGTATTATTTTAATGTCCCGTGCAAGCCGTAGTGAAGTGGATTTATTTGGTTTGTTGTTTGGAAATATTTTGACGGTGAGTGATTCCGAGTGGCATTGGTTATTATTTATTGGCAGCATTATTATGCTCGTGTTTGGATGGATGGCTCGTGCTTGGTGGAGTATTGCCTTTGATGCCACGACAGCTGTAGCCAGCGGTCTTCCTGTTGGTGTTTTGAGTTTATGTTTGTATGGCACAGTCGGGCTAACTGTCGTGATGTGTGTCAAATTGGCAGGTATCGTTTTAACGACTGGTTTAATGGTGTTACCTGCAACATGTGCATGGTTTTGGGGGCGTTCATTCATGGGTTTATGGATTATAAGTATGCTGATTGCGTTGATTGCAACGCTGCTCGGATTATTTATTTCTTATACCTATGATTGGCCATCAGGGGCAAGCATTGTATTAACACTTTGTATTATCTTTATGATGAGTTGGGGGGCAAAATGGAAACAACAACACGCCAGGTAAGACCAAAAGGCATTAAAGCGGGCATTATCATACGTTTATTGGCAAGTGCTTATGATTTAACTATTTTATTTGGTTTGTTATTTATGGCATTTGCGCTATGGACTTTGGTTGATCCCAATATGTCCAATACACCGAAGCCATTGCAGTATTTATTGTCTTGCGGCATTGCTTTTGCCTACTTTGTAGGCTTTTGGAATAAAGCGGGTTTCACCACAGGCATGCGCCCTTGGAAATTACAAGTTGCCATGTTGGAAACCGGTGATTTACCCACTCTTGCAGCTGCCAGCATTCGCTTTATAGGATTGGGAATCACATGGGCTGCGCTGGTCGTAACATTCTTTCAACTCAACCTTTATGTCACTACAGGACATATCAATCGCCCTGTGTTTGCCATTGCATCCATCATGCCTGCTTTGAGTATGTTGATGATGATTTTAACACCCCAACGTCAAGCTTTGCATGATATTCTTTCGGGAACAAGTGTGTTTCGGGTGAAAAAACCTTAGTTGTAATTGTTTTATTATCGTTGGCATTGCAAGCAATAAAAAGTACTACGCCCTGATTGGGTGATGCGCCGAATGATTCCACCACAATGCGAACACACGTCCCCTTCTTTTCCATAGACCTTAAATTCATGTGAAAAATAGCCAGGTTTTCCATCGACTTTTACAAAGTCACTGATGCTGCTACCGCCAGCTTGAATGGCTGCATGTAAGACCTCTTGAATGCTTATGACGAGTTGATTTATTCTCTTTTTTGAAATATTTTTAGCCAATCGTTTAGGATGAATACCTGCTAAGAATAATGATTCAGAAGCATAAATATTACCCACACCGACAACCATCGATGCGTCCATGATTAACACTTTAATAGCGACTTTTCGCTGCTGACATGCTTCATATAGATATTCAACATGAAAATCATGTGATAACGGTTCCGGTCCTAAAACGTTTGCCCATTTTGATTGAAGCCATGAATCTTCTGTAAAAATATTGGCATAACCAAAACGACGAGCATCACGGTATCGCAAACTACAACCATCTTGAAAATCAAAACGTACATGTTCATGCAATCCTGCTTCAATGGATTGGTCTAAAACATGAAATTGACCTGTCATACCTAAATGCCAACATAATATCCGTCGTTGATGATCAGCACATAAAAAATACATCAAAATATACTTAGATCGTCGACAAATTTTTTCAAGGTATGCACCATAAAGTATAGAAAAATCAGGGAACGGATAACGCAAACCAGCACGAAACGTACGCACTCTATTGAGTTGTTTATCCTTGAGTAAGGGCTCAAGACCACGGCAGACTACTTCAACTTCTGGAAGTTCAGGCATCACTCGTTTTCCTTTCAATCAATATCACTTGCGACTCCATAAATTTGACGACATAGTTCATCCATATATGGCGATGATAACAAACAACGAAGCACATGAACTTAATGCTAAAACATTTCAATTTTTGTCCATGCTTTATCCTGATGAACTGCACTTTTTACAATCCGTGAGTAAGCTTATAGAAGTTCCTGCTGATACACCTATGATCACAGAAGGGCAAGATAATGAGGCCTTATATCTTGTAAAATCGGGTGTTTTACATGTCAGTAAGCACCATCATGGTGCTACCTTTGAAATTGGTGCTATTACACCTGGTGAAGTTTTTGGCGAAGCATCTATTCTGTATCGTACTACAGCAGGTGCCAATGTTCGCAGCATTGAAGCTTGTCAATTATACGTCATTGATGTGTCTTATTTTCAAGAGCTTATTCAAAATAACAGTCGTTTTAATCATGCTATCTATCAACTTTCAGAACGCCGTTCTGCGGCAGGGGCGTTGGCAATCAACTCTATTTTTAGCCAACTACCGCAAATAGTTCGTGAAGTGATGTTGTACAATGGTGAATACCTTAGCCTGAAAAAAGGCGATGTGCTTATTTGTGAAGGTAAAACCAATACAGAAGTTGTTTACCTTATTCTAAGCGGTAGCGCAGAAGTCTCGATTCAACATCCCGCAAAACCCTCTGAAAGGATTGTCTTTTCAGTGTTAAGCTCAGGTGATGAAGTGGGTGAAATTCCAATTATTACACACAAAGCGCATGCTGCTACGGTCATAGCAACATCACCGCTACGCTTGTTTAAAATAAGTGCACAATCTATTCAACGATGGTTTCAGCGTTATTCGGATTTTGAACGTGCTTTACATCATGCCGTTCAACATAAGTTGCAACATAATCTTGAAGCATTGCGTCAGAAAAAATAAACGTCGCCACACCTATTGCTAGACCCTAAGCAAATTTCTAGCCCCTCACCAAGTGAATGACTAACCAACCTAACATCACGCCGATAATACCCATCACACGCAAAGATGCAGGTGGAATATCTGGAAGTTTTCGCATCATCTCAATCATTTGATTGGGAAAGAGGGCATATACCGCACCCTCTAATAACATGACCAAACCCAAAGCAATCCCTAAATCCTGCATCTTTACTTCATCTCCAATAATTTACCGAGATTGTTCAAAGAAGTTAAAGAACTCAGAGCTTGGAGAAATTACCAAACGTGAACCTTCACCAATTGATTTTTTATAGGATTCCAATGAACGTGAGAAAGCATAAAATTTTGGATCTTTCTGATAAGCTTTCGCATACACTTTAGTGGCTTCTGCATCTGCATGACCACGAATAATTTCCGCGTTCTTATAAGCTTCGGCTAACAATACTTTCTTTTCTTTTTTAGCTTGAGCCCGAATTTCAGTCGCCGCTTCTTCACCTTCAGAGCGATACTCTTTGGCAATCCGTTGACGTTCAGCTTTCATACGATCAAATACTTTTTCTGAGTTTCCTTGTGGTAAATCAGCACGTTTAATACGCACATCAACCACGCGAATACCCAAGCTACGAACATCCCTGTCAGCACGATCACGAATGCTAATCATCAATTCACGACGTAAGTTTTCTTCTTTACCACCTGATACAATTTCATGCAAGGTGTGTTGCCCTAAGACTTCACGAACCTTACCTCGCACAACATCTTGCATCCGTGCTGCAACACCAGCTTGTGTTCGTGCAACCTGAAAAACAAGTAAAGGATCAATAATTTCCCAACGGGTATAATTGTCTACATCAATGGTCTTTTTATCTTTTGTAATCACTTCATTGGGCAAAGCATCACTCACCAATAAGCGTTTATCAAAAAACTGGACGGTTTGCCAAGGCATTTTAAAATGTAAACCAGCACCTTCTTGTAAACCTTTGGCTTGACCAAATTGTAATACTAAGGCTTGTTTTCGTTCATCCACACTGAATGCACTCATGCCAATCAATATGACGATGCCCATTAAAAGAACACCAAATATGGTTTGCTTTGGACTCATTACTTCACCTCCACTTTACTGGATACTCGATCCAATGGTAAGTATGGCAACACTTGACCTGCTACCTTGCTATCAATAATGACCTTATCCGCTTTCGCCAAAACACTTTCCATCGTTTCTAAATACATACGTTTACGTGTGACCTCTGGCGACAATTTGTATGCCGCTAAGATACTATTGAAACGATTGGCTTCACCTTCAGCGTGATCCACAACTTCTTTTTGATAGGCTTCTGCATCCAATACCATTTTCTTGGCTTCACC
>JAUZQM010000061.1 GCA_030950985.1 Mariprofundaceae bacterium
TGTTTTTGTCTATGGATGTAAGGCAGTGGTTGCCATGAAAGTTTGGGGTGGTGTAAAATACTGACTCAGCTCAAAAACTTGCCTTACCCCCCCCCGCAATTATCATGCCGTTTGTGCATATTTGCATGAGGGATAGATTATAAAAACGGAAACGGGGTCAGGCTTTCATAACTTGATATTATTTCGTATTGCATGAAGTTTTTTCCTGAATTCATCATCTTTAATCAGCCTCCCTTCCAATTTCCTCACAGCAGTACTCATCGTTGCCACATCACGATTAAAACATGATGCAATAGCAGTTAGTGATTCCCTACCAAATTGCCCCATAAGCCAAGCTACAACAGCTCTTACCTCCGAATATTTCCTCACTCTAATGCGTTCGGATAAAAATGAAGGCTCAAGACCATAAACCTTGCATACAAGTACAATGCACTTATCTAAGCCTAGGTTTTTCTTAACATCAAACTCACTCGCCAAGGCTTTTTCAGCAAAGTCATCATCACCCAATACACGAGCATCACTTTCACCAGCATGAAACTCAGGCCGATGTGGCTCAGTTAAACCATCCATAACAAAACTAGCATAACCTTTCCTTGCAACATCTAGTCGCGATGAAAAGCGGGAAAGCACAACATCAGAAGTCAGCCAAGGCAATTCCTGCTCTCCTGTATATGCCAAGTGACTGCTCCACAAGTATGCAGAAGGCTTGTTTAGCATCCCAGCACGAACAGGGTTTAAATGGGTATAACGAACCAACTCAAGCAAATAACTTTCTTCATCAATCAATAAAGCCTTGAATCGGCCTTGAAACAAGTGGCCAATCCGATTTTGGTGTTTATTAAACCAGCGCGTGTAACGAAAAGATAAGTTTTGCATGATGCGAGAAAGAGAAATATTGCCAACCTGAATCACAAGATGAACATGATTATCCATCAAACAAAAAGCATGAATGCGATGTTCAAATCGATCTGTGCCCTCCTGCAACAGCATGAAAAAATGATACCTGTCCGCATCATTGGAAAATATATCAGTGCCTCCATTACCACGAAGCATCACATGGTAATAGCCGCCATTTATATGAATTCTTGGTTTGCGTGCCATATGGAAAACATATCTACATTTTAAATAATATCAAGTTATGAAAGCCTGACCCTATTTTCATGCATAAGCTTAGCAGGAATGTTTAACCTCGGCTACTATGTAAAATCCAATGGTAGACCCCTCGGTTTCGCTCGTGATCACTTCGTGGCATCCTGCTTGACATTATACGTCATTGACGTATAATTTTTCACATGTTGACCGTTGCAGAAACTAAAATCTTTAGCAAACAAGCACCGAGATATTGGAGCAATGATGAACATACTGCTTTTGTGTCGTTTATCGCCAACAATCCAGAGTCGGGTGATGTCATACCGCATTCCGGTAGCGTTCGTAAAGTACGCTGGAGTAAAGGAGGGCAAGGCAAAAGAGGTGGAGTTCGCGTGGTTTATTTTAATATGTTTGAAAATGGTAAAATATGGTTGCTGTTAATCTATGGTAAAAACGTCAAAGAAAATATCCCTGCTCATATACTTAAACAGGTGAAAGAGGAAATTGAATTATGAACAAGCATCAGCAATGGGAAGAAAATCGCGACCTTGGTCAAGAATTACTGGCATCCGTCAAACAGATGAAAGCAGGCCAGGCAGCCAATGAACACAAGGTTATTGTTTCACAAGCTGTTGAAGCGAGGTTAGCAACTGGACTATCACAGGCAACATTTGCTCGTTTGATCGGAGTATCCAAACGCACTTTACAAGAATGGGAGCAAGGCAGAAGAACGCCGAACGGCGCAGCAGCAGCACTGCTTAAAATTGCTGTTTCTCACCCCGATGTGTTGCGCGAATTGCAAACAGCTTAGAAGCCGGAAATAAATAACTCATCGGTTTTACGGTGTGAGTATTGTAGAATTACGGTGACAGTTTACTAAATGCACTTAACTTTCACCCACACACTTCCTTTTTAGCCCTCTTTTCTTTGCCTTTTTAACCGTGCTTGGCTTGGCGCAGGAATAGCGCGGCGATCATCCACATACATTTCCAGCGCGGTTTCCAGTGCATCCTGCCCCTGTAGGAGTGCTTCCGTTTCATCCTCACCAAAGGTGACGGCTTCGGGGATATCCGGAAAGGTGAGCAACACGGAATCACCATCTTGCGTGAGTTCTACTGGATATGCATACATCTTTTACTCCTTGATACCAAGCTGTTTTTTGATGGTCGATTCAAGCCCTTTGCCGATTTCACGCTTACCATGCATCGGCAATACCGACTGCCGACCATTCAGATATACCTTCAGATGGCTACCCTTGCCGGGTTTAAATGCTGCCCCTTGCCCAGTAAGCCATTTCTTGAATTGCTTGCTATCCATAGATGCAACAATGCAATACTTATGTTGTATTGTAAACAGTTATGTTGTGTAATGGAATGACCGGAAGGCTACCCTTTAACTTTTGACTCATTGTATCCAACAGGATACATTATAAGCTATGAATTACGATTTCAGCTTACTAAATAATAACCTTATCAGGCTTTCATGCTTTGATATTGGCAATCACTGCACCCAGTTTTCCAACTTGAGGACTTCAATGCGTTCAAATTCTTCAGGTGGTCGCTTGTTGATGATGTATGCAGATTTATGAATTGATCATGTTAGAGATCCTTAGTCGCACCAAGGCAAGTGATTGAAATATAATGATAAGTGGTCTATATATGGTGGAAACACAGGCTTAGAAGCACCTTTTTGATGCTGAAAAGGTGCTTCTAAGAGGGGGAGTCATGCCGAGAGCGAATCGTCACCACATTCCAGGGCAGGTTTGGCATATCACGCATCGTTGCCATAAGGGTGAGTTTTTATTCAAGTTTTCAAAAGATCGAAAGGCTTGGATCGGCTGGGTGTTTTAAGCGGCAAAGGAAGTGGTCTGAAGCAGTATGCGTTGGAAGCGCGGAGTTTGTGGAGCAGCTAAAGTATCAATCGGTTAGCTTGGAGCGTCTAAGGTTGGTATATGTTTTTATTTTCTGTCTATCCAATAATCTGGCTTTCGATGCTGATGTGCGATGGCTATAATGAATATGTGATCATCTTCAACAGAATACAGGATTTTGTGGGGGAATTTATGCAACAGACACTTTCTTACATCACCTCGCTCAACCGACCAACCTTCTTTCGGCTTCATCCGCCCAAATATCATCAAGCTTTTCGTCTGGTTCATCAAGGCTTTTTAATAAGCCTTCAACGATTATAAAGCGATCTTCAGGCTTCAATGCCATTGCCTGGCTTAAGATTTCTTTTTTGCCCA
>JAUZQM010000062.1 GCA_030950985.1 Mariprofundaceae bacterium
TGAATCCAGAATATTGCCTATTGGCAGTAGAGTGCGCATTATTTCGTTCATGGGTAGCTTCTTTTGTTTGGTTATTTTTTTTGAAAAAAATCATGCTATGGCAAAGAGGCTACCCTATCAATTTTTGGCGAAGGTATTGATATATAAATTATTAATAATCAATTCATGACTATAATTTCACAAAACATTTTATGTTACTTGCCTCCAAAGAGAAAATTTAGCATTGAGTTCAATCATGTTTTTCAGTTGTAGCAAAAAATATAAGAATTGAAAAATCAATTACCTTTGACCCAAAAGGTTAAAGCTAAAACGGTAAAGATTGAGTGTCAGTCTAAGTGTCTTAAATCACTATATCTTACGAGTAAATACGCTTATTTTCACCTCTTTCATTGGCTTAATTAAACCTGACCGGTGAGTTTTAAAATTACCTCCGCCGTTTGCTTATGATGGATATTATTTCACCCAAAGATAGCAAACAGTTGCTTGCCAATTATCGTGATGTCCCGCAAAACTTGATTCATGCGGTTGTTGAATCCAATCGTACGCGTAAAGATTTTATTGCCGATGAAATTATCAAACGTAAACCACGTGTGGTCGGTGTGTATCGCTTGGTGATGAAATCAGGTTCAGATAATTTCCGAGCGTCGTCTATTCAAGGGGTGATGAAACGGATTAAGAGTAAGGGAATTGAGGTGATTATTTACGAACCAACGTTGACAGAATCTCTCTTTTTTCATTCTAAAGTGATTCATGATTTGGATGATTTTTTGCAACAATCTGATTTAATTTTATACAACCGCATGGACGTTTCTTTAGAAGCGGTTAAAGATAAAGTTTATACGCGTGATATTTTTGGTCATGATAGTTAAGCGAGCCTTTTAGCCATCAAAAGGCTCGCCGTATTTATCAATGCCTATGCATTCACATGCTGTTTATGCGGCAGTTTTTTCCATTTGTTTGGTCATCAATTGAACCATGCCCATGTCCACTAACGATGGTTGAGCCTGACCATCACGTTTGAGGTAAAAAGTAACACCATTTCGATGGGTTAAAATTGTATTTTCACGAGCTTGCTGACCAAATTTTGTTTCAACCGCTTCAAGATATGCTTTGATTGTCTTTTGAATTGCCATGTTAACTCCTTAACTTTGAGGTGGGCGAACGATGGGGATGAAAAATGACGAGAACATGACAAAAAAGTAAACTATTATTTAGTCATCAAATGGTCATAAACCATGAAGCTATCAAAGGAAAGTTTATGAAAAAAATTGCGCCCTATCTTTTTTATGCTCTGTTATTCGTATCTTCACCCCATGTATGGGCGAGTGAAATAGGTCTTCATGATGGCACCCATACGGATTATCAAGCTTGGCAAAACATCGATTTTTGGGCGGGAGCCGTAAGTGGCTTATTGTTGCATGAACTGGGGCATGTTGTGATTGGTATGACCTATGGTGGTAAGCCACAACTCAATCAAGGCAGTATTGTTTATCCTAATAACGCTTTTTCTCGCAAAGCATCCATGCGTGTTTCTTCGGCAGGATTTCAAGCGCAATGGTTATTGTCGGAATTATCATTTTCAGCGTTGAAAAAACATGATGGCATGTTTTCTTCTGCGTATTATCAAGGCGCGATTGCCATGCACCTAGCCATTTCAACGGTTTATTTGATTCGTTTAAAAGATATGCCTACCAGTGATATTTATGCCGCATCTAAGGCATCGAACATCTCGCGTGAACAACTTGCTTGGGCAGTTTTTCTGCCAGCCGCTTTGGATGCTTACCGTCTTATGGGGCAAGATGTTCCCGATTGGGTTTCTCATCTTTCAGTGGGGATTAAGCTTGCAGAAGTTGGATATATTTGGCAGTTTTAAAAGCCTTGATTCATCATTTTATTTGACAAGAAGGCTTTTGCTGCATCATAGGCAAGGTTATTATTCCACGCTTGGAGTCATCATGATTTATTATTTTCATAACGATGGTGTTCGTTCTTGAAGAACCGACATCGTAGCAGCGCAGCGGCGCAGCATAAGACAACCATAAAAGTAGTATTGGGTTTAGGCTGTGATCGAGGAACGCCTGCGGAGACCATACTTCTGGTGATTCAAGATGCCTTGGCATCGGTGGATTTAACCTTAAGCCATGTCGTTGCTGCGGCATCCATTGATAAAAAATCGGATGAAATAGGCTTATTATCTGTGTGTAAACAATTTGGCTGGAATTGTACATGGTACGCGGCAAGCGAATTGGCATGTGTTGATGTACCCAACCCATCAGACGTGGTGTTGAAATATGTGGGTACACCCTCGGTGGGTGAAGCTGCGGCGATTTTAAGAGCGGGCGGCAATCAACATGATTTGATTGTTGAAAAATATAAATACAAAGGATTCGATGGAAAAAATGCCACCGTGTCCATTTGTTTGGTAAAGGAATCATATGAATAAAACACGTTCAACAGAAGATACGCAAAGCACCTCCACACGGCCGCAATCCGCTGGCGAAAAAGCAGGGAAAATCCTTCTTGTCGGTTTTGGACCCGGTGGCAAAGATCAAATGACTTTTCGCGCTCGTGCGGCGATTGAAGAAGCCGATGTGGTGATTGGTTATACAACGTATATCAAACTCGTTCAGGATTTGCTTGAAGGCAAAGAAATCATTCGCAAAGGCATGACTGAAGAAATTGACCGTTGTGTTGAAGCGTATGAATCAGCCAAACAAGGCAAGGTTGTGGCATTGATTTCATCGGGTGATGTGGGTGTTTATGGCATGGCAGGCCCAACCTATGAAGTCTTATTTCAACACGGTTGGACACCTGATTCTGATATCAAAGTAGAAGTGGTGACAGGAGCAACGGCACTCAATGCGTGTGCTTCTTTGGTCGGTGCGCCGTTGACGCATGATTTTTGCTCGATTTCGCTATCCGATTTACTCACCCCTTGGCCAACCATTCGCAAGCGTATTGATGCTGTGGGCGTAGCCGATTTTGTCATTGCTTTATACAATCCGAAATCTGGACGACGTACGCAGCAAATTGTTGAAGCACAACGTATTTTATTGATGCATCGGGATGCAAAAACACCTGTCGCCATTGTCAAATCAGCGTATCGCCGCCGCCAAGACATACAAATAACCACACTCGATGAGATGGCGGATAAAGAAATTGGTATGTTAACTACGGTGATTATTGGTAACTCATCCTCTTATGTAAAAGAAGGTTTACTGATTACACCGCGTGGTTATGCCAATAAATATAATGATTTAAGCGGTGATGCCAAAGCGGGTGAAAAAGCAGGGCGTTCACTTTCAATGGGGTTAGACGGTTGGCATGGCTGTGTTCGCCGTTGGTTAGAAGCAGGCAATCACAAACCTTGGGAAAAGATTGCGGCTCATTTTAATGCACCCGTCGGTGACATTTTAGAAGCCGTCAGTGGTGTCAACGAGGATGAACCTGCGGGCGGTTATGATGCAGTGCGTGTTGATGCTCACTTGGAAACCATCATTCAATGCTTACCAACATGGGGTAAATTGAGAGCTGTGATTCGTTCACCAGCAGGCGCAGTCAGCGAATGTTTACTCACGGGTGATCAATTTGAAATGAAAGGTGACTGGCTCAATGTGGTCACCGATACATTTCATGTGCATATCAACTGGGCAAACGTTCATCATGCTTATATTGCCAAACGGAGTGAAACATCGATGGGGGCGCATTTCGTCAATGAGGCTGGGGATATGGTGTTTCGTGTGTTGCTGGTAAAAGACGGTGGTGCATTTCATCCCGATGTGATGGCTGCATTTAAGAAGACATGGCAGGAGTTATCATGAGTGACGTAATGAAACCAAAAATGATGGATTATCGCAGACATATGGTGGTGTGTGTCGGTCCACGTTGCACCCAAGGTGGTGGGCAAGAACTTTATGATACTTTAGGCGAAAAATTTAAAGCAGCAGGGTTGAATAAAGGTGATTTACGCGTCAAACGCAGCCGTGCTACCTGTTTTGGCACATGCAAAGGCGGCCCTTTGTTGTGCATTCAACCCGATGGTGTGTGGTATTATAATGTGACGAGTGAAAATCTGGATCGTATTATTGAACAGCATCTTGTGGGTGGAAAGCCTGTGGAAGATTTGATTTATCACCAAGGTCCTGAAGTAGCGGTGAACGGATGACTGATAAACCAAGCATTGAACCCTATCAACGTCATGCCTTGATGTGCTGTGGTAAAAGTTGTGGTGAGAACATGCCTTTGTTTAAAAGTTTAAAAGCCAAAGTTTCGGCGGCAGGCTTGGATAAGGGTGATAACGCTGTGCGGGTAAACCGTGCAGGCTGTTTGGGTGTGTGCAAGCAAGGTCCTACCATGGTCGTACACCCTGAAGGTGTGTGGTACTACGATTTGGATGAACATAAATTGGATTGTATTGTGGAAGAACATTTTAAGCATGGTAATCCCATCAAAGGCTTGGCATTTCATGGAACAAATTAATTTTTCCCAACACGAACGAGATGTTATTTATCAGGTGATTCATGCACGTCGTGATATGCGACATTTTGCAGATGGTGAAGTATCGGATGAGGTGTTATCACGGATTTTAGAAGCAGCACATGCCGCACCATCGGTAGGTTATATGCAACCGTGGCGATTTGTGCGCATCAAAAAAGATGAATTGCGAGAAGCATTGATAGCTTTGGTGGAAGAAGAAAAAGATAAAACTGCCAATCAAATGGATGAACGAAAAGCTGAATTTATGCGCCTGAAAATTGAGGGGATTCGTGATTGTGCCGAACTGATTGCCGTGGTACTTGCTCCCGATGACGGTACGATTTTTGGACGACGCACCATGCCTGAAGAAATGGCATTGTGTTCGGTATCCTGTGCGATTGAAAACATGTGGTTGGCTGCGCGTGCTGAAAACTTAGGCATGGGTTGGGTCTCGTTCTTCGACCCTAATGATGTCGCAACTTTATTGCATTGTCCTGAAGGTTCAAAACCGATTGCCCTACTTTGTTTAGGCCCTGTGAAAGCGTTTTATGATAAACCGATGCTTGAAACGGAAGGTTGGCGTTCACGTGAAGACATGGGGGCTATATTGGGTGAAAATCATTATCCGATAAGCCATATAAAATCCTAAAAACTGTTATTTTCTTAAACTTTGACCCATAAATATCTGCTCTTAGAATTGCTTGAGGGTGCGGCTTTAGCCGCGCTGAATAGCGCATCAAGGCACGGCTGAAGCCGTACTCCCAATTTTCGACTTCCCGTTTAAGACGGGATAGCCCATAGGCTGAATCATTACAATTTTTTGAGGTCAAATTATCTTTAATTTTATTTTTGAATGTTTAACACGATGAATAGTTTGATGATTCAAGGTACAGCATCGGGGGTCGGAAAATCGGTGTTGGTGGCTGGTTTATGCCGATTATTGGCGCGAAAAGGTGTGAAAGTTGCACCTTTTAAGCCACAAAACATGAGTAATAATGCAGCGGTAACAGTGGATGGTGGTGAAATTGGGCGAGCGCAAGCCTTGCAAGCCTTGGCGTGTGGCATTGAACCGACTGTGGATATGAACCCTGTGTTAATCAAGCCCGAAGCTGATCATCAAGCCCAATTGATTGTGCGAGGCAAAGCAGTCGGACGTTTGCAAGCGAAGCGTTTTCGCCAAGATCGAATCGTCTTATTGGATACCGTTTTGGCATCATTTGAAAGCTTAAAGAAGACCTATGATGTGGTGATTGTCGAAGGTGCAGGTAGCCCCGCTGAACCGAATCTACGCGAGGGTGATATTGCCAATATGGGCTTTGCAGAGGTTGCCGATGTGCCTGTTTGGTTGGTGGGTGACATCAATTGTGGTGGTGTGTTTGCATCATTGAAAGGCAGTTTGGATATTCTTTCTAAATCGGAACGAAATCGTGTTCAAGCCCTTTTAATCAATGGTTTTCGTGGTTCAAGAAGCTTATTGGATGATGCTTTAATATGGCTAAAAAAAGAAACAGGTAAACCGCTGGCAGGTGTGATACCTCGCTTAAACTTGGATTTACCCGAAGAAGATGCGCCTTTTCGTCACTTAGCTCCATCTTCAGATACTTCTCATGACAATCTGTTTCAGATTTCTGTGATTGCCTATCCTCGCATGTCCAATCATGATGATATTGATCCATTCACATCTGAGAAAGATATTCATGTTCGTTTTGTACGTTCGGCGGATGAACTGCAAGGCAGTGATTGGGTGATACTTCCCGGCTCGAAACATGTGGCTTCGGATTTACAGTGGTTGAAAGCGCAAGGTTTTGTTGAAGCCTTACAAAAACATTTGCGTTACGGCGGTAAAGTGTTGGGAATGTGTGGTGGCATGCAAATGTTGGGGCAATGGATTGAAGATGATGGTGTGGAAGGTGAATCCATACAAGGGCTTGCGTTGTTACCGTTATCAACAGTCATGCAGCCTGAAAAGATATTGAAAAAAATAGATTGCATGGCTCCTTACCCTCAAGCCACACGGGTGACTGGGTATGAAATTCATCATGGCATATCGGATGCGAATGAGCATTTATTTCCCTTTACGGCATGCTCCCAAGATGAACAAGTTTGGGGAACGTATGTGCATGGTTTGTTTGAACAAGGTGAGTTTCGGAAGCATTGGCTTCAAGTCATGGGCTATGCCAACAGTGATGGTCTGAATCAACATGAACGAACCTTGGCATCGCTTGACCTATTGGCAGATGCCTTAGAAGAACATATTCAGCCTGAATTGTTAGAAAAATTATGGAAAAAAGGTGGGTAAAGGTTATGATTGAATGCAAACTTTTTCTTCGCTTCTTTCGCATTAAACATTATCAATTTTTTCTACATTGAAAAAATACATGCTGTCAATCATGCAAAAATGTTTAATTCTATAGGTCACTTACTATTATCCTTAATTGAAGTCCTATAATTTTTACACCAAGGTCGATCAAGAAAACCTTAAATATTTTCAATTCCACCTTTATCGTGTTAATCGCTGGCATTACGCATGAGTTATTAACGCATTTTTACCATGATACTGAATAGTTCCTACAGTTCTAAGTTAATCAGCCTTCAAATCAGATAATGTCATTTTTATCCACAAAAAATCCTGTGTCTTTTGACAAGGCAAAAGCTTCTATCTATGGTGCTGCGCTCTTTGCAGCATGTCTGACAAAGAAATAACATACCTTGCTCTGGATGCGCAACAGCCAGAGCGTACTTAAAGGTACACCGAGAGGGCGCTTTGTATTACGAAACTATCTTTATTGTGAATCCTGACGTATCACAAGAAAACACTGAACAATTAACCGATGAGTTGGTTGAACGTGTTGAAAAAGCTTCAGGTCGCATTGTTAAACGCGAATATTGGGGCGCACGCCCATTATCTTACAGCATTCAAAAACGTAAACGTGGTCATTACATCTTATTGGTTACTGATGGTGAACCTCAAGCTGTGCAAGCCCTTGAGTCTGCAATTCGCTTGGAAGAACGTATTTTGCGTTTCTTAACCACACGTTTAACTGAACTATCTGATGCACCATCTCCTTTGGCACGTCGTAAAACAGTCGCAGTTGAAAGCACTGAAGAAACAAAAGCTGACGAAACAGCGGCTGAATCTACAGATGCAAGCAAAGAAACTGCTACTGAAGAAACCGCGACTGAATCTACAGATGCAACTGAAAAATCAGATACAGCTGAAGCAAAAACAGAAGAAAAACCAGCTGAAACTGAAGCAAAAGTAGAGACAAAAGTCGAAGCAGAAACAACGACTTCAACAGAAGACACGACTGCATCTTAAAGACCAGCACTTGGTTCGACTATTGGGTCGACTAAGTGATATTCACCAACGTTGGACCCCCGATGGAACCTTAGCTGTAGTTGCCTCATTATGGATTGAACGTCCGCATTTAGGCCCACAACGAGCACAAATCATGGATGAACAACCCATGCCTTTGCGCGCCGTTGGAAACATGGCTGATATGCTTGTTCGTTTGGACAATCACGAAATTTTCATTGAAGGTACTTTGCGACGACGTTATTACAGTCGAGATGGCGAACAACGTTGGGGTCAAGTTGAAATATGGGTGGATGCTGTCACCCCCCAAACAGATTAACTCTCAGGAGAGAATACATGAGTGAAGAAGTAAAAACACCAGAAGTAAAAGCAGCGCCTGCACCAAGCACACCAGAAGTAAAAGCAGCGCCTGCATCAAGCACACCCGCAGTAAAGGCAGCGCCTACATCAAATGATCGTCGTCCTGCCCCAGCGGGTCGCCCTGCACGTCCTGCCGCAGCGGGTCGTCCTGCACGCAAACCTGCTGGCGCACGCGGACGTTTTCAACGTCGTCGTAAATTTTGCAAATTTTGTGCTGATAAAACCATGCATATTGATCATAAAGATCCAGTATTGTTGGGTCAATTTGTCACTGAACGTTATAAGATTTTACCATCACGCGTGACAGGTACGTGTGCAAAACATCAACGTGCTTTAACCACTGCCATTAAACGTGCGCGTGTTTTGGCATTAATGTCATTCACACCTTTGCATCACGGTTGATTGATTAGGCTATGGTTGAATTGGCATTTGTTTAATGCGTGATACTCCGCTTACACTACCTGCTTTTGTAACGTTTTTTTTAACCAAGCATGTACCCTGTTCAGCCTTGCTTTTGGCAATGTTAAGCAGTGTCATTTGGTTACCTAACTTGTTTATGAGCATTCCATTACTGGCTGTCGTGATGAGTTTCGTTGCTATATTTTTGAATGCTCTAACCCCTGCCCTATTTGCCTTGATTTTTATGGGTGGCGGTTTGCGTTATAGCTTGCAAGTATCAGCGATTATCATGATCTTGGTGAGTGTGATAAACAGCAGTTTACTGTTGGGTATTGTAGTCGGAGGATTATATGCCTTGTTGCCGATTTGGGCTGCCAGTGCATTGATGCGTGAGCAAGGTTTGAAATTGTGTGCGACACGCTTGTTGTTTGCTTTGAGTTTAGCGGTGATGTTGGGTTTAAGCTTGTCTGGATCGAGTCAGGATTTAAACTTACATGCACACGTTGATGCATTGCTAGCACCTATGTTTTCAGCTATACCAACGGATGCAGGCGCTTTGCCCGCTGAAGGATTAGCAGAAATACGCCATTTGCTAAGTTGGTCACTACCCGGGTTATTGGCGTTTGGCTTATGGTCTGCGTGGTGGGCTGGTATCCTTTCTGCACGAAATTTTGCTTGCAAGTATGGCTTTTATACAGGCATTCAAGATGACATGTTAAGCCTTAACTTAGGCAAGCCTGTTGCTTACCTTTTGCTGGGATGTTTACTGCTCGCAAACTTCGATATCGCAGGCTTACAATATATTGCTGTGAATTTGGGTTTGGTGTTGGCAGGGGCGATGGCAGTGCAAGGTGTCAGTGTCGTACATGTATGGTTGAAAGCGCGCGATATGCCGATGGCGATAGCCATGATGTATGTATTGTTATTTATATGGTCCATGATGGTGATTCCCTTCATCGTTCTTGGACTACTTGATATTTGGTATGATTACCGTCGGAATATAAACCCGACACTTGGAGAAAAATGATGCAGTTGATTTTATTGGAACGTGTTGACGGTCTAGGAAATGTAGGTGATGAAGTAGGTGTAAAACCAGGTTATGGTCGCAACTTCTTATTACCTCATGAAAAAGCAATTATTGCGAATGAAAGTAACCGTAAGGTTTTTGAACGTCGTCGCTCTGTTTTAGAAGAAAAACATCAAGATGAATTGGGTAAAGCTAAAGGCGTTGCAAGCAAACTCGCTGAACTTGAATTATCCATCATTCGCGCAACATCTGATGGAAAAAATCTTTACGGTTCTGTTTCTAGCACTGATTTGGCAAACCTTCTAACGGATGCTGGTTATGATGTGCCACGTCGTTTCATCTTGTTAGATGAACAAATCAAAGCCATCGGTGACCATGCTTTTCGTGTTCGTTTACACCCCGATGTGACAGCTGATATGTCCATCAAGGTTGACGCTGAAAGCCTATAATTGATTCAGTTCATTGAAACTGAATACTTAAAACCCTCCAAACACAAAGGCGTAGAATGTTGATATGTTAGACCAAGAATTATCCCTACGTGAGCGTGTTCCACCTCATTCTTTTGATGCGGAATGCGCTGTGTTGGGGGGCATTATGTTAGATGGCGAAGCCTACGAACGCTTAGAAGGCTCGTTGCTATCTGAACATTTTTATGTCGATGCGAACCGTCGTATTTTTCGCTGCATCGAACGTCTTATGGAAAAGCATCAACCTGTTGATGTTGTCACCATCAAAGATTTATTGAAACAAAACAAAGATTTGGATGCATGTGGTGGCGAAGACTATTTAGGGCAATTGGTACGCGCCATTCCAACGGCATCCAATGTCCGTCATTATGCACATATTGTCCGTGAACGAGCTGTATTAAGGCAGCTTCTTTCCGTTTGCGGTCATATCTCTCAAGATGTCTACGAAGAACCCACCCGTGAAGTCGTTGATCATTTAGATCAAGCCGAAATGAAGGTATTGAAGGTCGCTGAAAGCTTCAATCAAGCCCGACCAAATTTCAGCAAAATTGGCAGCCTGATGGCCGATGCTTATACCGAGTTACAAGATCGTTATGCCAATCAAGAAGCTGTCACAGGTATTTCGACAGGCTATGATGATTTGGATGACAAAACATCGGGGATGCAGCGCGGTGATTTAGTCATTGTTGCAGGTCGCCCTTCCATGGGGAAAACCGCTTTTTCGATGAATTTAGCGCAAAATGCCGCGATTCGCTCCAAAGAAGGTCGTGTTGTAGCTATTTTCTCACTGGAAATGTCATCTCAACAAATTGCCATGCGTATGTTGGCTGTGGAAGCCCGCGTAGATATGAATAACCTACGAACAGGTCGTTTTTCAGCAGATGATTGGCGAGGTTTGGCATTGGCGAGTGGTAGCTTAGCAGAAGCTGAAATTTACATTGATGATACAGCCTCCATTTCAGTCCTTGAAGTGCGTGCTAAATGCCGCCGTTTAAAGCGTGAGGCAAAAGGTTTGGACTTAATCCTGATTGACTACCTTCAATTGATGTCAGGGCGTGCAGCCGAACGTAAAGACTTGGAAATTAGTGAAATGACCCGTTCTTTAAAAGCACTGGCAAAAGAATTGGATGTGCCTGTCATTGTGTTATCCCAGTTAAATCGTTCCTTGGAAGCACGCGCCGATAAACGACCGATGATGTCCGATTTGCGTGAATCGGGCGCGATTGAACAAGATGCCGATGTGATTATGTTTATTTATCGTGATGAGGTCTACAATAAAAAGCCTGAAAATGAAGGACTTGCTGAAATTATTATTGCCAAACAACGTAATGGCTCAACAGGTACAGTAAACCTTGCATTTATTGGCAAATATACACGTTTTGAGAATCTTCAAAAAAAAGAACTTAACTAATGAGATAACTGGTGTTATGTACGAATTCATACTCGTGACCTTCAAGTATGTTTCTATTTTGGGTGATTAGAGAATATTCATGTTTTTTATAAACCCCCAATAAAAGAATTGGGCGATAACGTTGCTGTGTGTTCATGACTCTGGAAGTGCGTAATATCAGTTCGCAAGCAAAACAATTAGCCAATAAAATTACTGTCGGAATACAACTTGTATTTCACTACAGATCATGCGGTTTAGTGTTTGTTTATTCAACGGTGACGTTATTTCTGCCATAATTATAGTCCAAAATCATAAACCAAATGTTTTAGTTCCTCATTTCTCCAGATACATGCCTTGCAGAATCGTTACATAATCAAGGATACAACCTTTATCTACGCTTTGCTATCTAGCAAAATGAACGAAAGAAACATATCTATTTCATGCCCAATTAGAGTATATTCTTATATTTTTTAAAAGATCTGCATGACCTAACGCCATCTATACTTAATTCCGATGTATAAAAATGATTTTTCATTTATCAATCATAGGGGGGTTGAATCTTAACACCCTCGTCTGCATATAAGCTTTTACCAATATCAACACCGAAGGAGATACAACGATGGCAACTAAGATCCGTCCTTTACATGATCGTGTAATCGTTCGTCGCTTAGACGAAGAAGAAAAATCTGCTGGCGGCATCATTATTCCTGATTCTGCTAAAGAAAAACCTGTACAAGGTGAAATCATTGCTGTGGGTAACGGCAAGATTTTAGACAATGGCGACGTTCGCGCATTGGATGTTCAAGAAGGTGATGTCATCATCTTTTCAACGTATGCAGGTACAGAAATTAAATTAGATGGTGAAACATTCTTGATGATGCGTGAAGATGACATCCTCGGCGTTATTTCAAAATAAACAGACACAACATAAATTTAGGAGATTGAACCATGGCTAAAGAGATTCAATTTGGTGAAGATGCACGCGCAAAAATGATGAGCGGTGTAAACCAATTAGCAAACGCAGTAAAAGTAACCTTAGGCCCTAAAGGTCGTAACGTTGTCTTGGATAAATCATGGGGCGCACCAACCATCACAAAAGATGGTGTTTCCGTTGCCAAAGAAATCGAATTAGAAGATAAATTCGAAAATATGGGCGCGCAGATGGTGAAAGAAGTTGCGTCTAAAACTGGAGAAATTGCAGGTGATGGCACAACCACTGCAACCGTATTGGCACAAGCCATTGCGAAAGAAGGCAACAAAGCAGTCGCTGCTGGCATGAATCCAATGGACTTGCAACGTGGTATTGATAAAGCGGTTGTAGCTTTAACAGCTGAATTGGCAAACTTGTCAAGCCCAGTGAAAAACCAAGCTGAAATTGCGCAAGTTGGTACTATTTCTGCCAATGGCGACACTGAAATTGGTAAAATCATTGCAGATGCGATGGAAAAAGTAGGTCAAGAAGGCGTGATTACTGTTGAAGAAGCGAAAGGCTTGGAAACAGAGTTAGACGTTGTTGAAGGCATGCAATTCGATCGCGGTTATTTGTCTCCTTACTTTGTAACCAATGCAGACCGCATGGAAGCTGAGTTAAAAGATGCTTACATCTTGTTCTTTGAGAAGAAGATTTCAAACATGCGCGACCTTCTTCCAGTCTTGGAAGCGGTAGCTCGTTCAGGCAAACCTTTGTTAATTGTTGCTGAAGATATTGAAGGCGAAGCATTGGCAACCTTGGTTGTGAACAAAATGCGCGGCGTGATGAATGTTGCTGCTGTGAAGGCTCCTGGTTTTGGCGATCGTCGTAAAGCGATGATGGAAGACATGGCTATCTTGACCAATGGTAAAGTGATTGCTGAAGATTTGGGCTTGAAATTGGAAAATGTAACCATTGATGACTTAGGTCAAGCTGGAACAATTCAAATCTCTAAAGACACAACCATTATCGTTGATGGTGCAGGCGACAAAGAAGTGATCGCTGCGCGTGTTGCTTTGATTCGTAAACAAGCTGATGAATCGACGTCTGATTATGACAAAGAAAAAATGCAAGAACGCTTGGCTAAATTATCAGGTGGTGTTGCAGTCATTAAAGTTGGCGCGGCGACTGAAGTTGCGATGAAAGAAAAGAAAGATCGTGTGGATGATGCATTGCATGCAACCCGTGCCGCAGTTGAAGAAGGTATCGTAGCTGGTGGTGGCGTAGCATTGATTCGTGCAAGCAAGGCGTTGGAAGGTCTAGAAGCTACCAACAGTGATCAAGAAGCGGGTATTAACATCGTGCGTATAGCGATTGAAGCGCCATTGCGCCAAATCGTTAGCAATGGTGGTGGTGAAGCTTCTGTTGTTGTGAACGAAATCTCAAAATCTGATGATGCGAACTTTGGCTACAACGCTGGCACTGAAGAGTATGGTGATTTGGTTGCAATGGGTGTGATTGATCCAACGAAGGTAACCCGTACTGCATTGCAGCACGCGGCTTCTATTGCTGGTCTATTGATCACTACAGAAGCCATGATTGCAGATATTCCTGAACCAGCTGGCGCAGCTCCTGCCGCACCAGATATGGGCGGCATGGGTGGAATGGGCGGCATGATGTAAGCCAAACACCTTAGTTTCTTTAAGGTCGTAAAAAAGCCAGTAACCCTTGTGGTTGCTGGCTTTTTTCTTGCTCATTTATCTGTAAAATACCATGTTTATCCAGATAAATATTGATAGATCGTTATTCAAGTATGAAGGGATGGGATAATCATTTTACACACGATGAGTCTCAGCTATGCTAATTTTTTTGTAACAGAAACTTGGGATGGGAACTTAATGGCAGCCAAAAATAACAATTTTGAAGCAGCACTCTTTAAAACTGCGGATAAACTACGAAAGAACATTGATGCAGCAGAATATAAGAATGTCGTGCTGGGACTCATCTTCCTCAAATATATTTCTGATTCATTCCAAGAACTCTTTGAACACTTAGAGCAAGATGAGTATTCCGATCCTGAAGACAGGGATGAATACATCGCTGAAAACTGTTTCTTTGTGCCAGAAATCGCACGTTGGAAGAACTTGCAAGCCAAAGCCAAACTACCTGAGATTGGCATTGCCCTTGATGCTGCGATGACAGCCATTGAAAAAGAAAACCCTGAATTAAAAAATGTGCTGCCATTGGTGTACGGCAAACCCAACCTTGATAAAACATCGCTGGGTCAGCTTATTGATGTGATTTCTGATATTGAGCTGAAAGCACAGGATGAAAGCTCCAAAGATTTACTTGGTCGTGTGTATGAGTATTTCCTTGGTGAATTTGCCAATGCTGAAGGCAAGAAAGGTGGTCAGTTCTACACGCCGAAATCCATCGTAAAACTCATGGTTGAGATGATT
>JAUZQM010000063.1 GCA_030950985.1 Mariprofundaceae bacterium
AAGCGATCGCGCAAAGGATTGGTCAAGAAGCCTGCTCGGGTGGTGGCTCCGACAAGTGTAAATCGAGGCAAATCCATTTTAATTGAACGCGCGGCAGGACCTTGTCCAATCATAATATCCAATTGAAAATCTTCCATCGCGGGGTAAAGGATTTCTTCAACTTGTGGACTAAGTCGATGGATTTCATCAATAAACAGTACATCGCCTTCTTCAAGATTGGTTAACATCGCCGCCAAATCACCCGGTCGTTCAATGACAGGTCCAGATGTACTGCGAAAATTTGCGCCCATTTCGTTGGCAATAATATTGGCAAGGGTGGTTTTTCCTAAACCCGGTGGTCCATAAAGTAAAATATGATCCAAAGATTCTTGACGGTTGCAGGCTGCTTGAATAAACACTTCAAGATTGGCACGTATTTTTTGTTGCCCAATGTATTCATTTAATTGCTTGGGGCGCAGTGCTGCATCCCAATCTTCTGGTTTAGCTTCTGCGGTAATAAGCCGTGATTCATCATTCATGATAATTGTTTCAAAGCATGTTTAAAGCAGACTTCAAAGCCCAATGAAGCATCCAATGTACTAAGCGACTTATCAATAGCAGGCGATTTATATCCAAGATTTAACAAGGCAGACTTTACATCTTGTAAATGATGTTTTACGGGGCTATGGGTATTGGTGTTGGATGAATCTTGAAGCTTACCTTGTAGCTCTAAAATAAGACGTTGGGCTGTTTTTTTACCAATCCCCGGTGTGCGAGCAATGGCAAGATCATCGGATTGTTCTACAGCCGTGGTTAATTCACTGCTGGACATGCTAGACATGAGATTAAGTGCCATGCGTGCGCCAATGCCTGTGACTTTATTGAGTTGACGGAAAAGACTGCGTTCTTCACTGGAAGCAAAACCAAATAGTAAAAATTGATCTTCACGAACGTGGGTATGAATGGATAATTCGGCGGCTTGACCGATTTGGAGATTGGACAAGGTTTGTAAGCTCACCGTGATGTCATAACCCACGCCGTGAACATCTAATAATATGCTACCGATAGGGTCAAGTTCACGAATTTCTCCTGACAACCAACCAATCATCCTTATCTCCTTTTTGCGATAATATTTTGCAGAGGCGCATGATGTGCATGACAAATACACACCGCCAAAGCGTCGGCAGCATCTTCTTGAAGCGGTGGTGGTGGTTTGAGTAACATATTGACCATATGTTGTACTTGTTTTTTATCAGCACGCCCAAATCCTGTGATGGATTGTTTGACCTTCGTGGGTGAATAAGGTTCAACATGCAAGCCATGAAAGCCACATGCGGCAACCAATGCGCCGCGTGCTTGTCCTAATTTTAATGCTGATGTGACATTTTTTGAAACAAAAACATCTTCCATGGCAGCAAGTTCAGGTTTGAAGGTTTCAATAATGCTGCTTAAACCTGAAAAAAGAGCGGTCAATCGTTCACTAAAATCACCCGTGCCGACCCGTATAACGCTATGATGTACATAGCTTAGATGATTGCCTTGTACATCTAAAATACCCACGCCTGTTTTTTGGGAACCGGGGTCAACACCCAATATTCGCACGGTTAATATGGCTTATTCAGGGTAGGTGTAGAAAATATAAGACGTTGAATAATCACTAAATTCAAAATAAACTTTCTTTTCATTTTTATCAGCAATCATATTCATATTTTCATCCAAAATACCATAACCATAACGGTATGGACGCGGTTGTTCGCCCTGTGTTGAAACCCCAGTGGTCAAGAAAACGTTTGACGAGTTTATTGCCAGCATAAACTTCCAAGATACCATGAACGCCCGTCCAGTTTTGTATGGCTCTGCCAAATTTGTTTTGCGTTTCTTGGGTGCAAGAAGTGGATAATAATAGAATTGTCGCAAATAATGTTATCTTTTTTATCATGTTTTTCTCCATTGTATGACTAATTTTACGCACGTTCATGAAAAAGAAACGTCATCCTCGAGTACTTGTGTCGAGGGTCTATGAATTAGATTCCCGATTAAAAGACCACGAGAATGACGCTCTGTGTAAGCTCAGTTCTATCATAAAAAAAGGCAGGAGAATAATCCCCCTACCTTATTATTTATTTAGCAAGTCTTACTGATTTAATCAAGATGCTCATTGATAAAATCAAGCAATTTACCTTTGGTGACAGCGCCAACTTTTGTGCCTTGTACATTCCCATCAGAGAAAATCATCAACGTTGGAATGCCTCGTACACCATATTTACCAGGTGTGTTAGGGTTGTCATCAATATCAATCTTCGCAATGGTGATTTTATCGCCCAATTCACTTGCCAATTCATCAAGAATAGGGGCAATTTGTTTGCAAGGACCACACCAAGGTGCCCAAAAATCTACCAATACAGCGCCTGATGCTTTCAAAACATCATTTTCAAAACTTTCATCTGTGACATGAATCAATGTGTTGGACATAAATCTTCCTCGTGGTTCCCCGTAGGGTTCGTTAAAATTAATCTGAAACTGTGTATTCATGGTGTAAGAATGCTATATAGGGAACATTTCAACTATATTCAATAGATGTGAGTCATCATCAATCGTACATGTATTGACTATGGTCAAAAGCTAACACATTCATAAGATGCTCGCCAAGTTAGTCGGGGGGAAGATGAGCGTCAACCATGATATGTTGAAGAATAAAATCATTGCGGCTGTAGAAAATGCACACGGTTTCTTACCGTTTGAACAATTTATGCAGATGGCATTGTTTGAACCAAAACTAGGATATTATGAATCACGTCATGTCTTTGGTGAATCGGGCGACTTTATTACGGGTATTGATTTGGGGGCTTGGCTGGGTCTGGGTTTTGCTGATTTGATACATTGGGGCTGGCAACAATTGGGCAAACCTGATGCTTGGGTATTACTGGAGCAAGGCGGGGGATCGGGTCATTTATTAACGCAAGTGCTGCATCATTTAAAAACACTGAATACCGTGATGCCACACGTAATCGCTGTGGAACGAAGTGCTTGGATGCGGGAGCGTCAATCGGAACATTATCAACAGCAAGGAGTCGATGTAACACTGTATGCCTCGTTGAATGATGTGGATGTGGATGTACCCGTGTTGATGATGTGCAATGAACTCGCCGATGCTTTTCCTGTGCGTCCGTTTGTTTATCGTAATGGGCAATGTTTTGAACGGGGTGTTGCTTATGAACATGGTAAGTTTATCTGGCAGGAAGCCAAAGATGCGATAGCTGATGATGTTTTAGCCATTGATGCGGATATTCAAGCCAAGTGGTGCGATGGTTATATCAGTGAATGCAATCCAGCATTAACAGTCTGGCAAAAAGACGTATCGCGTGTGATTCAACAGGGTTTTCTGTGTTGTGTGGATTATGGTTATAGTCAGCAAGAATATTATCGTAGCAATCGTATTGAAGGTACATTGATGGGGCATTGTGCGCATCAAGTCGTGGAAGATGTCTTAACGATGGATGTGGGAAGTTGTGACATCACAGCCCATATTGATTTTACGCATTTGGCACGCTTGGGCGTAAAGCAAGATTTAAATCCTATATCTTTTATCACGCAAGGAGCTTGGTTGGCACAAAGCCCTAGTGTGCAGGCTTTGATTCAAAGCTTGGCGCAAGAAGGTACGGTTGAAGCCATGCAATCAATGGCACAAGCCAAGCGTATGTTATTACCGATGGGGATGGGTGAATCGTTTAAGTTATTGATTCAAGGGAAAAATATCACAAATTGCCCTGATTATTTACGTCCTCTGGATCGCAAAGATGATTTACACTTACAATATAGATAAGGTTGCCGCATGAGTCTTAATACTTCATTACATATTGGTGGTTATTGTTTAACGCAGCAATTGGGTGCTGGCGGTATGGGTATCGTTTATCTAGCTAAAGATGAATCTTTAGGGCGAGAAGTAGCGATTAAGGTGTTCCATCCCCATCTTTTAAAAAATAAAGAACATAAAGAACGTTTCCGTCGTGAAGGTCGTGTACATGCTAAATTGATGCACCCGAATATTGTGAGCTTGTTAGCGTTACATGAAGAAGATAATCAAATGGCTTTGATTATGGAACTGGTGCATGGAAAAAATCTTAAAGAGTATTTGCAACAAGAAGATCATTATCCAATTGCTAATTTGATTCAGATTGCATTATCTATTTTGGCTGGCTTATTGCCTTCGTTGATTAAAAGTGTGCGTATTCGTTTAACCTCATCATCCCCAGTGATCTTAGGGCCGATTCGTTTACTTGAATAAGCATCGTGTTTTGAAAGCCAAAGTGGAACGCATATTGCCTGAAGGTGAGGCATTGGCGCGTACAGAGGATGGTGAGACTTACCGCTTGCGGCATGGTGTCACGGATGATGAAATTTTGATGTCACCTTCTCATAAACGGCGTGGTGTGATGTATGCCCATTTAGAACAAGTGGTGAAACCATCATCAAAGCGCATTCAAGCAGCTTGCCCTGTGGCAAAACAGTGTGGTGGCTGTGCTTTGCAATATGTCGATGAACGTGAACAAGCAAGCTTAAAATCTGCATGGGTTCAACATGCGTTTGCTGCTGCATTACAATCAGAAACAGATTGGATTCCCATAGACATAAAACCGTTGAATGAAGGGAGTCAACGGCGGCGTGTGCGCTGGCAGGTGGAGCAACGTGAAGCTGGTGTTTACTTGGGATTTTTTGCTTATCAAAGTCATAATGTGGTGCTTACACCGCATTGCATGGTGCTTACGGATGCGTT
>JAUZQM010000064.1 GCA_030950985.1 Mariprofundaceae bacterium
GCTTAATTGCCGTGTACCAAACTTCTTCATTAAATGCGCTTTGTCTTCGAGTAGTAACAACTCACCATTGTTGATAACCCCGACACGATCGGCAATCGCTTCAGCCTCTTCAATATAATGCGTGGTTAAAATAATCGTTACACCTGACTCACGCAGACGTTTAACAATCGCCCACATGTCTTTACGCAGATTCACATCAACACCCGCTGTGGGTTCATCCAAAAAGAGAATAGAGGGTTGGTGGGAAAGCGCTTTGCCGATAAGTACCCGTCTTTTCATGCCGCCTGACAAGGCCATAAGTGGGGCATCTTTTTTATCCCACAAGGATAGCTCTTTAAGTAATGTTTCAATGTAATCGGCATAAGGTTCTTTACCAAACAGGCCACGACTAAAGCAGAGTGTGTTCCAAACAGTATCAAAAGCGCCGAGGGTTAATTCTTGCGGAACCAAACCAATCAAAGCCCGCGTTTTTCGATAGTCACGAATAATGTCAAAACCAGATACCTGAACGGAGCCTGAACTTGCCGCGACAATACCGCAGATAGTCGAAATCAACGTGGTTTTACCCGCACCATTGGGGCCGAGTAATGCAAGGATTTCACCCGGCATGATATCAAAGCTCACATCTTTAAGGGCTTGATGACCACTGGCATAGGTTTTTGATAAATGAGATATTGAAACAATTGGCTGCATGATATTTTTCAGCGTAGCATAATTTTTCAAATCTGCACTGCAATAAAGTTATTGGCTTGAAAAAAGCTGTCCGTTTGATAATTTAACTACCACCTTCGACGAGCTAGTTCACTTAAATTTACAAACGTGATCTTAAATCAAAGGGTAGCGTCCCGTTTAACTGTAACTCTATCATAATGTTGATAGCAGCTTGCTTGCTCACCTTTGTCTAAAGCACATCATTTTTTACCGTATTGTCTCTAATGAAGTAAGAATCATCCGAGTTTTGCATCAAAGCATGGATTTTGAGCAAGATTTAGTCTAATTGGTTGCATACCCATTTCTTAGAATTTCTGGATGCCCAGTCAAGCTGAGCATGACGTAGTTTTGTTCACCCCGCCCGCTCGTCATTCCCGTGCAGACGGGAATCCATACCTAAAAGGGTAACGTTCACTTATTCTACCGTAATAACGTTAAGCGCCCATGTCACGAAATTTTTTTGCCCAATAGAAAAAACCTATTGAAAACAGTGGAAAGAATATAACCGAGCGAATGCGATATATATGGCTGTAGTTATATCCATAATAAGCCGCAAAAATACAGATAATACCAAGAATAACTAATACTGTTGAGAACCTCATAATTATTATCCCATTTACTAAAATAAAAAAAACACTCTACACTTCACATCTGTATTATTTCACAATTTACTAACCTTGCATAGAATCATCGGGTTAAGACTCCTCTTATTTGTCATTTTTCAGGAATCAATAAATCACTATTTTTTTAAATTATCTAAAAGGGTTGCTTTTTCAGGGTTACTTTCATCGATTCTTATATCAAGGCTTTTTAAAACAGGCTCTACCATTCTGGAAAGAACCTTTACAGCCAAGTTTCGTGCAGCCTCTACTTCTCGTTGGGTGACTTGGCAACCTTGATGTATAATTTTATTCCTTATGGTTTGATTTTCTTTTAAATCAGTCCATAAAGATTTCCAATCTAGAACTGGAGAACCTGTTCTTTCGGCTTGAGTACACAGCAGCTCTATAAGCTTAAAATAACGCTCTAGCCCTGATTGTTTAGTTGTTGTTTCCACCACTAACTGAGCAACGAGTTCATTGTGAAACATACCATATAACATTGGCTTCAATATAACTGATTTTAAGTATAATTCAATTGATGTTGTGTATATTATTAACGCACTTCTTGGTGATATATAGCTACACTCACCAGCATGAAAGAAGCATTCAAATGGAGCTTGGATAATTTCAGAGTTCTTCAAATAATAAGAGCGCATTCGGTCTTGAATAAATGCACTTATCGCTTGCTCTTTATGTTCAGGGTATAGTTCTTTTCCAATATCCTTATAAAAAGCGTCCACCATAGCATCTATTTCAGCATCAGGCTCATCATAACTCATAAAATATGCACCACTGATTAATACCCCAAATTCGGTGCAAGCCACCTTTCAGCTTCATCCATCGTCATGCCTTTGCGTTTGGCATAATCTTTAACTTGGTCTTTGTTGATTTTACCGACCATAAAGTACTGTGATTCAGGGTTGGCAAAATACAATCCTGAAACCGCTGCCGTTGGGAGCATCGCATAACTTTCAGTGAGTTCCATGCCGATGTTATTTTCTACATCCAAAAGCTGCCACAGCGTGCCTTTCTCAGTGTGCTCTGGGCAGGCTGGATAACCTGCCGCAGGTCGAATACCCTGGTATTTTTCCTTGATGACTTCTTCATTGCTTAAAGTCTCTTGCGCGGCATATCCCCAATGTTTGGTGCGTACATCTTTGTGAATCATTTCAGCCAATGCTTCAGCCAAACGATCTGCCAGCACTTTAATCATAATCGCAGCATAATCATCGTGTTCCGCTTCATAAGCTTTGGCTTTTTCTTCGGCACCAAAAATTGATACTGCAAACCCACCGATATGATCATTGGCTTGTTTTGACACAAAATCACTCAGGCAA
>JAUZQM010000065.1 GCA_030950985.1 Mariprofundaceae bacterium
AAGACCCCAAAGAATATGAGAATAAATTAAGGTTTCATCGACAATAACTTTATTGCTCAGTTGAAGTCTGAACATTTATCCCTGACCTGAAAAATAGGGATATGGAGTATCATTGGTAAAAAAAACTAAATCTTACGGATGGAACTAATTGCCTCTTTTGTGAGTTTTCTAATTTTTTCTATTAGCCCACGACGCATACGATCAACGTCTTTTTTTGGCATTCCAGCTTTTTCCAATTCATCAAAATCTTTCATGCTACTCATTGACATGCGTAATTTATTCAATATCAATTGAATTTCAGCCATGCTGTTCGCTGCTTGCGCTGATGGATACTGGATATTCATCGAAGCTGGTGAAAATATAGGTGACACCATTAAAACTATCAGCCCCAAACCCAATAACATAGATTTTAGTAATTTTATAGATGTCATGATTAAATCCTTTATTTCAAAATATTTGATCTGCAAAATTATGGTATTGATATCACAAAAAGCAAGAAATAAGCAATTTCTTGTAAATATTAGAATAAAATATTAAATATAAAATTTATAGTGCCCGAAGTAACCACAAATGAAATCATATTTTTTATATAAAAAAACCTAAAATACAGTAATAAAGCACTGAGCTTGAGTGATTGTAAATAGGATAAAACCAATGAAGGCATGTATGTTTCCCGTATGAATTTAGATCAAGGTGAACACTTCCCTTATTGCCAGAGTAGAAAAGTTTGCCGAGCAAAAAAGTCTTTCATACTATATGTAATGTGCCATAAATTTATCAGTTTAAGATTTAAAGAGGATAAGATTTACGCGGTTTTTAACAAGTGATAGGTATTTCTTAAAAATATGCTAATGATAAACTAGTCATTATTCATGTGATTACCCTGCATTGAATAGTTTTTCTCTTGAATACGTTGAATCAAGCGGGTCGATGAATAACCCTCTAAAAATGGAATAACCCGAACTTCTCCACCTGACTGCATCACTTCTTTTGCACCCACAATACTCTCAACCGTGTAATCCCCACCTTTCACCAATATATCAGGCATCAAATTTGTAATCAGTTTTAATGGCGTGTCTTCTGAAAATGCCACGACCCTATCAACACTGCGTAACGCTGCGATCATACAAGCGCGATCACGCAAAGGGTTGATAGGTCTTGAAGAACCTTTGAGGCGTTGAATAGAAGCATCCTCATTCAAACCCACTATCAAGACATCACCCAAATCTCGAGCATCTTGTAAATACGTGATATGTCCAGGATGTAATAAATCAAAACACCCATTGGTAAATACCACACGCTGACCTTCTTTTTTCCATAAACGTCGCTGTTTGCAAGCGGCTTCAAGACTCCATAATGCTTTCATCCATGCCCCATTTTTCTTAAAATCCATGCAATGCCACCACAAGCTATCATCAATAAAATATACCACTTGATTGGTTTTTTAGGATTGCTTTGATTCCAATATTCTCTATCTGTCTTTAAAGTATCATCATCTAAAGGATCATTGGACATATCCATTCCTTTTTTCACCTTCATATAAAAAATAGGTATGAGGGCTAGTTCCATATCTATACCAGTATAGTTGGTTATTTTCCAAACATCCGTTTATCGATGATGGAACAAAGAATATGTAAGCAAGTAATGTGCATTTCTTGTGCGCGAGCGGTTGAATCAGAATCGATATGTATCGATGTGGGGGATATTTGTGCCATTTCCCCACCATCATGTCCTGTTAATGTAATCGTTTCCATGTCTAATTTTTTTGCTGTTTGTATCGCTTTAATGACATTTTGAGAGTTTCCACTGGTTGAAATACCCAATAAAACATCGCCTTTTCGTCCGAGTGCTTCAATTTGCCTTGAAAAAACAGAATTAAATTCAAAATCATTGGCGATACTGGTCATCACCGATGCATCATTCACCAAAGCAATCGCAGCCAATGCAGGGCGATTGATTTCAAAACGATTGACCAATTCTGCTACAAAATGCATCGCATCAGAAGCCGAACCACCATTGCCGCACACCAAAATTTTCCCACCTGATTGTAAGCAATGAATCATTTTTTCTGCTGCTTGCATCAATGGGTTTTGTAAATGTTCCAAACATGCTTGGCGCAATGTAATGCCTGCTTGCAGCTGTTTAACAATTAATTCACGCATAAGTATTTCCTTTTTCATCAACGAAATGCATCTTGGATATGTTCGATGCTTGCCCATATTTTCAAACCCCGAGAAGGCGAAACCATGATTAAATCGAAGCGACATAGCAACATGCTTTGCTTAGGGTTTTTCATCAACCAAGCCATCGCAGCCGAGCGTAATCGCGCACATTTATCGGGTGTCATCGCTTGTAAACTCGAGGTGCGTTGCTGATGTGCTTTGACTTCAACAAATGCAATGATGTCATCTTTTTTTGCCACAATATCCAATTCGCCTCGACCACCACGAACATTTCGTGCCAAAATATCATACCCTTGCCTTTGCAAAAACAAGGCGGCTTTCTCTTCCCCAGCTCGTCCTTTTTGGGTACTCAAAGTATCATCACCTTTAGGAAATCATCATCTTTAAGACTTAGCAGCCATCATCAATTGATACACATGTGAGCGTTTAACATGCAAGTGTTGCGCCACGGTCTTTGCCAAAGATGACGGAGAAAGGTGTTCATCTTGCATCGCTTGTATGGTTTTAAGAATGGTCTCATCATTGATTTCTTCTACATGCAATGGTGCGCCCACCATGACTACAATTTCACCACGTGGTGCTTGAGATTCAAAATGTTCGATGACTTGAGTGACTGTTCCAGATACAAATTCTTCATATAATTTGGTTAATTCGCGACCAACGACCAACTCTTTTGAACCAATCACAGTGGATAAGTCTTTGAGTGTTTTTAACAAGCGTCTAGGCGATTCCAAAAACACACAACTATGTGACATGACTGCAATCTGTTGTATTTGTTGTTTACGCGTACCACCACTGCGTGCCAAAAAACCCATATAGGTAAATTGATCGGTGGCTAAACCCGAAGCACACAACGCGACAATCGGACTGCAAGCCCCCGGAATAGGTACGACCTCACAACCAGCCTGCCGAAGTTGTCGCACCAAACGGTAACCAGGGTCATTGATGAGTGGTGTGCCTGCATCAGAAATTAAAGCCCCAGATTCGCCACGATTCAATCGTTCTAAAATCTTTATTGCGATGTGAGCTTCATTATGTTCATGACAGGCAAAGGTGGGCGTATCCACATCATAGTGATCCAATAAACGACGGCTCGTGCGTGTATCTTCCGCCGCAATCCAATCCACTTTTTTAAGTGTTTCAACCGCTCGGTAGCTCATATCTGAGAGGTTACCAATCGGTGTAGCAACGATGAATAATTTACCTCGTGCTTGTGTGTAGTTATCTTGCGAATCCATGAAACGAACGTATCCCCTATTGACCATGTTGTCACTTCTTGTGCTAAGTAGTTTAAATGCATGTAGTAGCCACAAAACACCTAACATATCCATAGATAATCACAAACAAGTGCCTCCACCTATCTCACATGATAAATCAAACGTAACACCTGCCATCAGCGTTGACCCGATGCAAGCAGTGACTGATTTAGTATTAAAATCCGAGAACGCCAATCAATTGGCGGCTGCACTTGAGGGTTTACAGGAATTGGCAATCCATGCCTCATCGCCTGTAAAAGAGGCGGCGGCTTTTCGCCGTGTTCAACTATTATTGAAACATCAATACGCCAACGCGGATATAGAAGCACACTATGTGTTGCTGGCGTATCCTCATGATCGTTTAGTTGCTGATTTACATTTTTGGTTCGCGCAATGGTGGCAAGTACAAGAGCCTGTTATCAACCCTGACATGGAAGTTGCTCAAATTTTTATACTTCAAAATAGCAGCTATGCCAACCATGTATTGGATGAACTTACAGCAGCTTTACGGCAAGAAAATATCGATAATGGCTTACTTCAACGTTGTATTGCATTGAGTCAAAAAGTGATCAGTCGCGGCAGTATTGAGCATCGTCGAGCATGGTATTTTGCTGTTGCTCATGCTGATTTGGCTCACCGTGATTATTGGGTGCAACTTGCCAGTAACGATTTAAGCATTGCTGATTTACAAAGTTTGCAAGTGGAACAGCTTATTTCGCCTGAGCAAGATGGTGCAATTTATTTGCATGTCGCTCGCCAAGCGATGATGAAAGGTAATATGAATGCCTTGCAGCAATTATTGGCAATGTTACAAATAAAAGCACCCGATTTACCCGTGACTCGTACGATATCATCGTGGTTATATGGTGCTTCTCAACCCTTACATTTGGGTGTCTTGCTACCATTGACTGGAAAATATGCTCGTTTTGCGCAACAAGCACTCAATGGCATTCGTTTGGCTGCGGATAGACAAGGTCAGCACATCACATTGTCGATCCAAGATACGGCGACACAAAGTATTCAAGAGGCTTATCAAGCCCTGCATGATGCTGGTGTGGATGCGATTATTGGTCCCTTGTTAAGCAACCACACTGAAACATTAGCAACACAACTGGATGCTAGTTTACCCATCATGGCATTAAGTATGAGGCAAGGTGCTGCTAACCTTTCACCAGCTTTATTTATTCATAATATTTCGCCTGAAACACAAGGTAAGTTCATCGCATCTTATGCTATTTCTCAAGGGTTACACCGCATTGCAGTCATTCAAACCATGAATAAGAATTCTGAACGGGAAGCGTTATCGTTTATCAATAGTTTCGCTGATTTGGGCGGAGAGATTGCCAATCAAATAACCTTGAATGAAGGCATTGATCATCGGCCAACTCTTTTACAACTGCGTGAAAACAGTGATGACAAAGCACTGTTGCAGCAATTGATTGAAAAGCGCGCTCTTTTTATTCCGGAACAGCGTCTTGATATTCATTTACCCGCGAATATGGACGGTTTATATCTTGCCAACAATGGCAAACAAGTATCCGAGCTGGCAGGGCAACTTGCTTATGTGGATATTCGAAAGATTCCCCTTTTGGGAAGTAGTCGTTGGATGGATGGGCATTTGTTAGATGATCGCGGTCGTAACTTGTCTACGGCGCGATTTATTCAAGATATACCCAACCTCCATAATTCTGATTTAAAGACTTATTTTCACGAAGTTTGGGGTAAAGGTGAACCCTCAAAATTGTTATCCGTGGCGTATGATTCGACACAAATATTTATTTTATTAGTGACCCGTTTGGGCTTAACAGGCGGTGACATCATTCAAGCTTTGCATAGTAAGGAAGGGTTTCCGAGTGAAACAGGGCTTGTTCATTTCAATGATGATGGTGTGGGTGAAAAAACATTTTCGCTTTATCGCATTCAACAACACGCCATTGTTCCCGCTCAATAAATGATGAACGATTATTTTTCCAATATGTCTGAGTCTCAATACCCTTGGTATATCTTCGCTATTTGGGCAATATTGACTTTACCTTCCTTGGGTATTGCGCCGCTCTTTGATTATGATGAAACCATTTACGCGCAAACAGCCGTCGATATGATGCATTTGGGTGAATGGATTGTACCGACAGCCAATGGGCAGCAATTTTTTGAGAAACCTCCGTTCACCTATTATATGATGGATGTTTGTTTTCAATTGTTTGGACAAAATGCTTTTGCAGCACGTTTGCCTTCAGCTATTTTCACCTTGATGACAGCCATTTTATTATTTCGTTTTGGTAGGGATGCTATTTCGGCACGTTTTGGTATCACTGCCGCATTGATTTTTTTATCCATGTTGGAAGTCGCTATTTTAGCGCATGCAGCGATTTTAGATGCAGTCCTTAATTTTTTCATAGCCGCATGTTTGCTGCATTATTTTCGTTGGATACAAACAGGTGAACGCAAACATGCACTTTGGTGCGCTGCCATGATGGGTATTGGCGTGAGTATCAAAGGTCCTGTGGGCGTGGTCGTACCCTTGTTGATTATAGTTACAGACCGTCTTGTGGTGGGTGATTTCAAACGATTATGGTATCAAATTCCGTGGCTGCCTGCGTTGGGCTTATTCACGCTTACTGCGATACCTTGGTATGCGATGATATGGCTTGAACATGGTGCTGGTTTTTTGTATGAATTTATTATGGTGCAAAACATTGGACGCGCCCTTCACCCCATGCAAGGTCATGGTGGTGGCTGGCATTATTATTTGGTGGTGTTTTGTATATCGGTCTTGCCGTGGTTGGCTTGGATGCCCTATGTATTCAAATCTTGGCAACGAACAGAGCATGAACCTTTGCCGCATTTGATTCGTTTATGTTTGCTTTGGCTGGGCATGGTGATGTTATTATTTACCATCGCTCAAACCAAACTTCCCCATTATATATCCTGTGTTTATCCTGCTGTGGCATTGGCTATTGCAGCGGCGTCGTGGCGTTCACCGTGTACGTTCACACAGGCTAAAATCATTCAACGCTTATCGGCATTTATCGTGTTACCGATTGCTTTATTTATGGCGACCTTTCAAAGCCTTTATCCCATGATGAAAGAATACGTTCACCATCCTCGTGCTGTGGCGGTTCTCAATCAAAATATTGAACCCAATATCGGCATCACATTAGCAGGTATGCTTCTTTTGGCGGTATGTCTGTGGCTTTGGTTTCAGCGACAGTCTTGTGTAGAGGAACATCGTGGAGAGAAACACAACACGGCATTATTAAACACGTTCATCATTGTTGGTTTTATGTTGCAATCGGCTTTATTGATTCCTTTGGCTTCATTCGCAGGAACCTTGGCACAAGCACCACAACATCATATCGCCCAACGTTTACAACAACTGCCAACTTCGATGAAAATTTATAGTTTTAACCTTAATTTTCCATCCATATCATTTCAATCGCATCGAAATTATCACATTATTTCTGATGTTGAGGCGAAGTCATTGCTAATGAAGCGTGGTGATTATGCATTGATGATGCGCAGTGAATCTCAACGTTTATTGCCGCAACTTAAAACCCTGACACCTGATATCGATCAAGGTGGTTTTGTCCTTTATATTCATCATGTGGATACATTATGACCATGAAACTTTCTGTGATTATTCCTGCTTATAATGAAGAAGAACGCTTGCCGAACACCTTGCATGAAGCGTATGCATGGTTAACAAGCCATGTTCAAGATGATTTTGAAATCATTGTTGTGGATGATGGAAGCAATGATGGAACCTGTGTTTGTGTTGAAAAATTGCAAAGCGAGATGCCTGAACTTACATTGATTCAACAACAGCAAAATCAAGGCAAAGGAGCCGCAGTCAGACGTGGCATGTTGGCTGCAAAAGGTGATGTTCATTTGTTTATGGATGCGGATCATTCCACGCATATCCGAGAAGTTGAAAAAGTGTTTGAGGTGTTTGAAACTTCAAAGCATAGCGATGTGGTGATTGCATCTCGGCAACATCCTGATTCGGATATTTCGCAACACCAATCTTGGTTGCGTGAACACATGGGTAAAACCTTCAATTTTTTAATGCGAGTGAGTACAGGTATTGATATGCCTGATACACAATGTGGTTTCAAAGCCATGACAAAACAGGCTTCGTATGCCATTTTTTCAAAACAGAAACTGGATGGGTTTAGTTTTGATGTTGAAATGTAGTTATTAGCGCAGCAATTGCATTACAAGGTAACTGAAATCCCTCTAAAATGGGTCAATGAACCCACTTCGAACGTTCGCATGTTGATTGATCCGCTCAAGATGTTCATGGATATTTTGCGTATTCGTAGCTTACATCGTTAAAATAAACGACAATCTGAACAGCTACAGCCATGTTTTATGGCATGCTAAATAGTTACAAATCAACTTTGTGCGTGGTGCGTTGCTTCAGCTCAATCAACAACGAAACCACAAAGGCACAAAGTTAATCTAAAGATCCCTGATAAAAGAAGCGTCATCCCATGTTTTGGAAGTGCGGCTAAAGCCGCACTTCCAGAGCGATAAACACACAGTAACATCATCCTCTAAAGCTTGTATTGGGGATATTATTGGAAAAATAACGGGTGAATTAAAATAATTATATCGTCAATTCAATATGACAGTGATACGAGGGCATCTCCATATCCATAAGAATTTGAGGTTCTAAACCATCATTTAATAATTTTTTTCGAATGTCGGATAAATGAACACCTGCATCACGCATTTCTAAGGCAATCAATTCAGGCATCAAATTCTCAAGATCCAAAGCACTGATTGCCGTGAGTGTGATGTTAATCTCATTTTTACCATGTGGTTTGATACAAATGCATAAGTGTGTTGCAGAACCTTGAACTTCTGGCTGTTTAGCAATCTCAATATCATCGGGTGTCCAAGCTTTGGCTTGTTCCCATGTGGATGTTTTTAAGGCTTGTTGAAGTAAAGGAAACCACGGAAGTTTCACCTTTAATAATATCAATTGACTCAATAAACCTTGAAAAACACGCATGACAAGAAATAAGTTGGCAGGAGCTGATGAACGAAACCACCACTTATCATCGCCCAATAATAACTCAACCGATGCACTTAAATCCCAGTGTTCGATATCAAACGCACGTTCTTCGATAAAAGGTCTGCATAATAATTGAATCAAGGTGGGGAGTTTGGCTTCAATAGCTTGCAATTTGTGTTCGTCAAAGCCCATCGCAGAAAACAGGGTTAAGAGATTGATATCTCGTTCACCGCGAGCCACAGCAATCATATTGAGCAATGCCAAACGTGGCATCTCATCGATTTGAAGCATACAACCAAAATCCAATAATGTGGTTTGAGGTTCTTTTTCATCGTAGCGGAATAACATATTACCGGGGTGAGGGTCGCCATGGACTAAACCTGCTTGAAAAAGGCTTTGAAACAGGCTTTGCATCAAGGTTCGTGCTACAAATAAGCGTTGTGGCAATCCCCATGTGGCAACATCAGAAAGCCGTACACCCTCTGCCCAACTTTGAACCAAAATATTTTTACGACATAATAAAGGGTAGGTGCTTGGAACATGCAATCCTTGGACATGAACAGAACCTGAAAAAAGCATTTGTTGTTTCATTTCATTTAAATAATCCAGCTCTTGATGGATATTCTGATTCAATGTTTGTTTATAAGCTTGCAAATCAAAACCCCATGTTTTGACAGGTCCACCCGCAGGTATCAAACCATATAAACGCATTTCGGCTTGCATGGCTTTGGCAATATCAGGGTATTGAATTTTGATCGCCACGGTTTCATGGGCATTGAGTTTGGCACGATGAACTTGACCCAAGGATGCGGCAGCCTGACTTTCTTCAATGTTTTCCAAGATGGTGGACACAGGTTTCCCCCATGCTTTTTCCAAGACAGGCAACATCTTTTTTAGTGACCAAGGTTCAACGGATTGGGTTAAGGCTGCATATTCAGATTCATCACCCATACCCGCCAAAACTTGCCCTACTTTCATCGGTAAGCCACGTGAACCTGCCAATAATTCACTTAAGGCATGTTGGGCTTGTTGTTTCACCGCATCGTTATCGGCTTGACGTAAGGCTTTGACTGCCCAAAGAGTGCGAATAAAGCGGTAGCTTCGTTGAATTAATTGCCACATGGTCGTTCATAAACCTCGGATGCAATGCCTTCATCACGCATCGCTTGATAAAGAGTGGGGTGTTGAAATTTGAGTGTCACATCAACCAAAGCTTGCATCGCATAGGTTTCGCTAACCATCAAATCACCTTGTTCTACCGCTAAATATTCAGCACGTTCGGTGCTTTGTTGGCGAGCTTTGGCACGAAAATCAAGCGGTACAATGCGTAAAATACGTTGAACGTGTTGCATGGTTTGTTCATCCCACGGCAATGATGTGGGTAAATCAGGCAGTTCATTTAAATCATCTTCGGTGAGCATTTGAGATAGAATCAAGCTGATACCACAATCACTGATCAAGCGTTGTTCTAAACGGCGTGGATGTTTTTCAATATCACTTACGGCATGAACGTCAGCATGTTTTAATAAGGCTTGGCTATCGCGTTCAAGATGATTGCATTGTATTTCAAGGCTCGCTTGTGGCTGCTCTGAACTATGAATGAGTAAACTTACCGTACCATTTTCAGCTGACCAGCCGTATCCATCTTTATATTGGGTGCGGAAAGCTAAACATTCAGCAAGAAAGCTGGCGCTTTGTTTAGGGTCGGGGACAAAAATATGACTAGCAATGGCAAAATACATGAGCAATGAACCTCAAAATAATGGTGTTAGGCGAAAGATGATGGATTGATACGATGATGGCTATCATCGCTTGTTTGTACCTTAAAAGCCGACCCTCTAGCATAGCGCGCTATGCGTTTATCCAAAGAGTTTAGAGAACAGTTTTCCCAACAAGAAATGCGTACCCACGGGCGCAAAAATGGTTTTGTGACAGATGGTCAAGAAAAGCGTTTGCTTCAATGGCTTCCTAAAATTGGCTTACCCAAAGGTAAAACCTTAAAGGATGCGAATATTCCAGAAAAATCCCCCATTGTGATGGAAATTGGCTTTGGTAATGGCGATTTTTTGGTTTATACCGCACAAAACCACCCCGATTGGACATTGATTGGGGTTGAGATTTATTTACCGGGTGTGGCAAAAGCCGTAGGGCGTTTGGACGATGCAGGTTTGGTTGAGCAAACACGAATCACACAATTACCCGCTCAATATGTTTTGGAACACCAAGTACAAAGTGAACAATTGGCAGGCATTATTGTCAATCACCCTGATCCATGGCCCAAAGCGAAACATCATAAACGGCGTATTATCCAAAAAGATATGGCTCTTTTAATGGTTAGCCGTTTGCAAGTCGGTGGTTTTATTCAGTTGGCATCGGATATTGATGAACGGGCCGAATGGATGCGTGATATTCTTGATAACACCCAAGGGCTACGCAATATAGCAGGAAAAGGTGCCTATGTTCAACGCGAAGATGATCGTATTTTCACTAAATTTGAACAACGTGGTCTCAATGCTGGGCGTAGCAGTCAGTTTCTACATTATGTGAAAGAGAGTGATCATATAGTCACTGATGGTACGCACCTTGGTAAAAAATAAACGTCATTCCATGCTTTGGAAGTGCGCAGCAACGTTCATCCCTAAAATTCGATGAAAAGATTACGGGATGATGGTATGCGTAACATCAGATAGTAAGTTAGCGACGTCATCTCATCGTCAGCCTTGAATGCTTGTGTCTAGGGTCTTTTATTTTAAACATGAGATGCCCGATAAAAGAACTCGGGCATGACGTACTTTCATATTTAAAGGAACTATCTGATATGACTCTTAGCGTTATTTAACGATTTTTGCCCAGAAAAAACCATCATGATGTAAGCTTGGATAAAGTCGCTTTTGTTCCACAATGTTGAATCCTTCAATGACCTGTTCATTTTCTTGGGGATGAATCGAACACACCGCATAAATCAACGTGCCGCCAACTTTTAACACACGAAAGGCTTCTTGAAGCATGTCTTTTTGATGTTGGGCAAGTGTGCTGATGTGTTGTTGATGGTGAAGAAACTTTGCATCAGGGTGACGGCGTAAAATACCCGATGCGGAGCATGGTGCATCGAGCATGATGGCATCGACACTTTCATTTGGGATGGGTAAATGACAGGCATTCGCTTGCAATACGGTGACATGATTGATTTGCAAACGTTTTAGATTGGCTTGTAAACGAGGCAAGCGTTTGGCATTGAGTTCAACCGCCATGATATGCGATGTCGGAAAACGATGCGCCAATAAGGCAGCTTTACCACCGGGTGCGGAACATATATCCAAAATCAGCCCATCTTGAGATACGTCCAATGCCATGACGGCATCTTGTGCGGCCTGATCCATGACTTGAAATGCACCGTCATCAAATTCGGGGAGCGATGGAACACATGTTCCTGTCGGTAGAAGGACAGCATAGGGTGAAAGTTCACCTGTTTCAGGGCTTAATCCTTGTTGTTGGCTCTTTTGTATCCATGTTTCACGATGTTCAAATACAGCCAGCGATAAATCAGCTTGATGTTGCAAATGGTTACAAAAATCTTGAGTGATTTCAGCCCCCCAAGCATCTCGCCATAGGGCATACATCCATTGAGGAAGTTCAGCGCGTTGATGAGGTTTGAGTTTTTTAGGTGCATCATGTTGGGTGATTTTTCTTAGGACTGCATTGACCATACCTGCGGCTTTGGGTTGAAAATATTTGATTGCATCAACGCACTCTGAAACAGCCGCATGGCTCGGAATACGCATGTGTCGCAGTTGATACGTGCCGATAAATAAACACATCCGCGCTTCGGTATCAGGTTTTTGTTTGAGAAAACGTGAGAAATCAGCTTCGAGTGAGAAAAAACGACGCAAGACACCAAGCACCAATTCATGCAAAAAGGCTTTATCCCGAGTATCCAAACCGATGGCACGTTTTTCAATGACCATGTCATATTTTTTTTGGTATTCAAAAATATCCACCAAGACTTGAATGGCGCGATGGCGAACGGATATAGGTAGATTGTTTGTATCGTTAATCATGGGGGTTATTCCTTTGTTGCGCAGCTTTGGCAACGGGTGCAAAGCCCATGCGATGAACAGGACAAGGACCAAATTCACGCAGTGCATCCATATGTAATTTGGTACCATAACCTTTGTGTTGGGCAAAATGATAAGCAGGATATTGATAATCCAAGTAGCGCATCAAACGGTCTCGAACCACCTTGGCAACAATCGATGCTGCGGCAATTTCTTGAACTGAATCATCACCGCCAATCACCGCTTGTACATGGTAGGGCATGTCTGGAACTCGGTTGCCATCGACCAACACTTCGTTGGGTTGAAGGGGTAATGCTTCCACACAACGACGCATGGATAACATCGTGGCATGAAGGATGTTCAAATGTTCAATTTCTTCGAGATTGGCTTGTGCCACGGCATAACTTAACGCATAACGGCGAATATGATGGTAGTATTTCAGGCGTTTTTTCGCGGAAAGTCGTTTGGAATCACGGTATTGCCCCAACATTGGATCATCAGGGGATAAAATTACGGCAGCAGTGACGACAGGCCCTGCCAAAGGACCACGCCCAACTTCATCCACGCCTGCTAATAATGTTGGTGACGATGCAAGTTTAGTCATTTGCCTTGAAATAACTCTTTGATACCACCAATAGCCCCAAGTGTTGCTGTGGCATCGATGGGCATAAAGACTGTTTTATCTCCTGCACTCGAAGCACCAATGGTATTGAGCGTATCCAAATAACGAATGGCAATGAGGTATTGGCTAAAACTTTGTTCTCCCAAGGCTTCTTTTAACTTGTTCAGTGCTTCTTTTTCACCTTGAGCTTCTAAAACACGCGCTTCTTTGTTGCCTTCGGCGACTAAAATAGACGATTGACGTTGACCCTCGGCTTTTAGAATAGCGGCACGACGTAAACCTTCAGCTTCTAAAATAGCAGCCCGTTTATCGCGTTCTGCACGCATTTGTTTTTCCATCGCGGCTTGTACTTCTTTGGGAACATTTAAATCTTGGACTTCCACACGTTTGACTTTGGCTCCCCAATCATCGGCAGCTTCATCCAAAGTGATTTGCAAGCGAGTATTGATTTCCTCACGAGAAGACAATGTTTTATCCAGTTCCATTTCACCGACCAAGCTACGCAGTGTGGTTTGTCCAAGTTTTTCAATGGCATTGGGTAAGTTGGAAATACGATACACGGCATCATGAGGGTCGGTAATTTCAATATACAGTAAGGCATTGATATGAATGCTGACGTTATCACGTGTGATGACGACCTGAGATGGAAAGTCCAAGACGGTTTCACGAATATCAATCCGTTTAACGCTATGCAGCGATGAATAAGATGTACTACTAGAATCACCGAGTAAGCCACCCAATAAACCGCTAGTTGCAGGTGCTTTCCAAATAAATTCACGCGATTGATCCAAGAACGGCACAATGAAATTGATACCGGGTGTGAGGGTGCGACTATAATTGCCAAGCCGTTCAATCACCATGCGTTCGGAATTTCGAATCACAATGATGCCTTTGTAAATAAAGACTAAAATAACCATAGCTAAGGCAATCCATACAATATTCATGTCCATAGTTAACGCTCCTTGATGGCTTCGAGATAAAGTGTGCTGCCATGGATGCGCACAATGCGTGCGGACTCACCAATATGCAAAGTATCATCCGATTCAGCAGCCCAACTGACGCTTTTGTAATTGGCTCTACCGCGTGGTGATACATCTTCAATAATAGTGACGATTTTTCCTTCCAAATGAGAAATATCATCTTTGTTTTTTTTTAAGTGCTGATGGGCGCAACGTATGCATGCCAATTAACCCTGCTATGCTACCGACAATAAATGCTAGCCATTGCATGTTGATGGATACATCGAACCAAGCAGTGAGTGCTGCTAAACCAGCTGCAAAAGCAACAGCAATAAGATAATAAGAATTGACCAGTGTAAGTTCAATGACGAGGATGATACATGCCATAATGAACCATAATTGCCAAATGCTGTCATGAAAAACATCCAAAATAAATCTCCTGAAATGTATAAAAAGGCGAGATGCTTATCATTGCTGTGAAGAATGTCACTGGATTATTTTGTATCGTTCATTGGTTGAGGGGAACACCTTGACATACAGGTTTGTGGTTTCAAAGTTGAGATTCATTGTGATTGTCTGAGGAGGCAGTGTGGGGCTTTTTTCAAGTAAAAAAAATGGCTTAATAGCCATTGATATTAGTGCAACAGGGGTAAAGTTATTAGAGCTATCCCGAGTTAGGTCTGGCTATGAAGTACAATCGATGGCTATTGTTCCCCTCCCTCGAGATGCGATTGTTGAAAATACAGTCATTGATTCGATGGCAGTATCTCAAGCATTGTTGGATGTGGTTGAAAAAGCCAAACCTAAATCACGCCGCGCGGTTATTTCTGTGTCAGGTAATGCAGTCATTATTAAAGTCATTCAAGTTCCGATGGTGACGGAATTTGATCTAGAATCTCAGATTGATTTTGAAGCTGATAAACATGTGCCTTATGATATTGAAGAGGTGTATTTAGACTTTCAAATTATGGGACCATCAAAAGAAGATCCTGAAATGATGGATGTCGTTCTGGTGGCATGCAAACGTGAAATTGTTGATGATTATCAATTGGTATTAAGTGAAGCAGGGTTGGAAACCAAGTGTGTCGATTGTGCCGTTTTTGCTTTGGAAAATGCAGCTGAAATCATGGGTCTTTTGGATGATGATAAAGTGGTGGAATCCTTTGAAGAAGATGAAGGACAAGCGATTGCTTTGGTCAATATTGGTGCCCACTTGGTAAATGTAAATATCATTAAAAATGGTCAAATGGCTTTTGTACGCGATCAATTTTATGGTGGAGAAAACCTTACAGAAGAAATTCAAAAAGAGCATAGTTTGGGTTATCAAGCAGCTGAAGATTTGAAAAAAACATCGTTTACCGATGTGAATCCTGAAGCTGTGGAGCATTTTTATGTGGGGCTAGCATCTGAACTTGTTCGCTCATTGGATTTTTATGCTGCCAATCATGGCGAGTCGCCTGTTCGACAAATTTATCTTATGGGTGGTGGTGCATTGATTCCTGATATTGCCACTGAGATTGAGCAACGTTTGGGTATTAGCACTGAAGTGGTTAACCCTTTTGACAGCATTAAAGTGAATAAGAAAAAATTTGATATCGATGAGTTGCATCGCATGGGGACTATGATGATGGCACCCGTTGGCTTGGCAGTAAGGAGTTTTGACGAATGATTCGGATTAACTTATTACCTTATCGAAAAGAGCGGCGACAACAGGAAGTCATTCAACACCTTTCATATGTGGCTGCTGTTGTGGTTGTCGCAATACTGATTATTATCGGATTGAATACATATATCAGCGGTGTGTTAAGTGATTTGCAAGCCGAAAAAGCACATTTACAACAGCAAAATGCGAAGCTTTCGAAAAAAATAGGCGAATTAACGGGCTTAGATAAACTTCGATCTGATGTGGAAAGTAAATTAGCCTTAATTGATCGCTTGCAAGAAGGACGTTTTGAAACTTTGAATGCTTTGCATGAAGTTGCCAAGCTTATTCCAGAAAATGTTTGGTTTTTATCTGCTGTTGATCGTGGTGGGCAATTACAATACACAGGCTTTGCAGAAAGTAATAAAGCGGTAGCAAATTTTATGAGAAATTTAGATAAGTCCCTTCTTTTTGAACATATTTCTTTACAAGTGATTCAACGACAGATTATCAATGATATGCCAGTTCGGAGTTTTAAATTGACCTTGGATCGTGTGGTGGAAAAAAAATCAAATAAAAAAGGTAAAAAGTGATGAATCTAGAATCTTTAAACCTTGACTTTTTTCACCCAATATTGCCCTTACCCCTGTGGCAAAAATTGTTGGGATTATTACTTATTGTTATCATTTTGTTGGGTGCTTATTTTGCCTTGGGTTGGATGCCAGTTCAGGATGAAATTGAACAAGAACAAGCAAGTGTAGAACAACAACGCATGTTGTTGAAAAAAAATCAACGTTTGGCACAGAATTTACCTAAGAAACGTGCTGAATATGAGAAATTAAAGAAACAATTAGCGATTGCTTTGGAGTTGTTACCTAAAAAATCACAAATCCCTGATCTTTTGGAAAGCGTGACACGTGCAGGTATCAATTCGGGTTTAGAGTTCACAGAGTTTAAACCACGAGGAGAATCAGTAAAACAGCTTTATGCAGAAGTCCCCGTGGATATTGTGGTGACCGGCACATTTAGGCAATTACTAACGTTCTTAAAACGTGTGGGTGAAATGCAGCGTATTGTGGCGGTTAAAAATTTAACCATAGGGTCTGGTCAAAAAGGTTTATTACAAATCAAAGGTAATGTGATGACCTATCGCTTTGTGGAACATAGTAAAAAATGAAGATTTTTTTTAATGGAGAATGTATGCAATATTTTGATGGATGTGAATGGTACAAAAAATGGATGTTAGCTTTTGTTATTCTAATTCTAGCATGGCCGTTGTCTTTGCAAGCCAGTGAATTATCGAAATTGACCTTGTTGAATTCAGAGAATGGTGATGTATTGGACATTGAAGGTGACAGTGCATTGGAATACCAAGTGTTTGATTTGGATGGTCCGCCACGTTTGTTACTAAGCTTTCCAAGTGCAAGTTTAGCTCCCGATGTTCAAGCCTTAAAAGCTTCAGGGCAAGGTGTGCTAAGTGTGAAACCTGTGGTCGTCAACCATGGTGTTCGTATAGAAGTAGGCTTAAGCCAAACGTTAAAATATACGATTGAAGAAAAAAATCATCAGTTATTAGTGCGTTTTGAAGGAATGAAGCAATCAACCGTGCATAATCAAGGAGCGCATGCTGCGGTGATTAAGGATATTGAGGTGCGTGATCAAGCAGGTGTGACTGAATTGCATTTGCGTGGTAACAATATGGATGCAAATCACAATGCCTTTGTAAGCGAAGGCGGACATCAATTGATTTTGGATTTTTGGGGTGGTCAATCCGAATTAAAGAAAGAGTTTTACCAGTTTGCCGCACAACATGTTCAGCGTGTGACTGTTGGGTATGCCGATGGACGAGTGCGTTTTGTGGTGGCGTTATCGGGTGGAACACAGATGCAACAACAAATCGAAGCCAATACGCATGAACTGGTGGTGCGTTTAGGCAGTATTATAGCGAAAAATAAATCGGGTGTGATTCAGGTTGAAAACGTGGAATTTCGTTCAGATGATCGGATTGCTCACCTGATGATTCAAACCTCTCAAACCAATCCTATTATGGATGTCCAAGAGGATGATGGTAAAATTATTATTGTTGTGAAAAAAGCCGATTTATTATCTGGGCAAGAGCGGACACAGGATGTCAGTGCTTTTCCTGGACCCATCAAACAAATTGATAGCTATCAAGATGGGAAATCTGTAAAAATTGTCACGCGTTTGCGTCAAAAAGTTAGTCTGACGACGTTTCAACAAGGTAATGTATTTACGCTAAATTTTGAACCTGAAGACATGGCTTTGGCTCGCATGTCGAGTGGAAAGACAAAAGATCCATCTTTTGCCTATAAAGGGCAAAAAGTCACTTTTGATTTTAAAGATATTGATATTCGCAATGCTTTGAAATTGATTTCAGAAATGAGTGATTTAAATATTATTATGTCGGATGATGTGAGTGGAACATTAACGATGCGTTTGGTGGATGTGCCTTGGGATCAAGCTTTAGATTTAATTTTATCTGCGCGTGGTTTAGGGCAAGAGAAAGTTGGTAATGTCATGCGTATTGCCCCTATGGAAGTCTTAAGAAGTGAATATGCAACGAAATTAGAAACACGAGAAAGTTCGATGAAATTAGAACCTATGATAACGGAATTTATTACACCAAGTTTTGCTAAAGTTCAAGATATTAAAACCTTATTGACTAGTAATGGTGGAAAAGGAGCTGGTAATTCTTCGGGCGGTTCTGGGGCTGGCAAAGCATCAAGAAGTGATGGTTTACTGACTGGGCGCGGTAGTATTTTGATTGATATAAGAACCAACACATTGATTATCAAAGATACACGTAAATCAATCAATGGAATTAAAGCACTTATTGCTAAAATTGATCGACCCGTCAAGCAAGTTCAAATTGAAGCACGTATTGTTGAGGCATCGGATTTATTTCAACGTAAAATTGGTATTACTTGGGGTGGATCGGGAAGAAAAAATACAGCTAATAATTTTCCAAATACAATTGGAATCACAGGTTTGATGGATTTGCCCGTTCCTACGGCAGGTAGTGGTGCAACCCTTGGTTTAGCACTGGGTTCATTTAATAATCTTATTAATTTGAATTTGCAGTTATCCGCTGCGGAAATTGATGGTGATGTCCATATCGTTTCCAATCCTCGTATTGTGACGACAAATCTTAAAAGTGCGACGATTAAACAAGGGGTTCAGCTTGCTTTTGTAACCCCTGGGACAGCGAATACTCCACCGACCACAACGTTCAAAGATGCTTTACTGGAATTAACGGTAACACCACAAATTACAGCGGATAATTCAGTTTTATTGGAAGTCTTGGTCAAAAAAGATGCGCCATCACCAACGGGTAGTGGTATCGATAAAAAAGAAATAACCACCAATATTTTAATGAAAAATGGTGAAACAATTGTCATTGGTGGTATTTATACTCGTGTCAAACGGACTGCTAATAATGGTGTGCCATGGTTAAGTAAGATTCCTATGTTGGGTTGGTTATTCAAAAACGACACCAAACAAGATGATAAAACAGAGTTGTTAATTTTTTTAACACCTAAAATTTTAAATGTGAAAGGGGATAAATAATGTTAGGAAAGAATCTAATGGATTCTTTAAGGAACTCTTGATGCTGTGTGGATGACAACAGTGATGATCGCTTCAACGAAAGCATGGGGGCTTTAATTTACCCTATCATTCTAATCGGCTCCATGGGTGCAGGAAAATCCACCATCGGGCGGCGTTTGGCTGCTCGATTGAGTGTTTCTTGTGTGGATTTGGATGCAGTCATTGTTGAACATGCAGGCTGTTCCATTCCTGAGATATTTGAAGAACAAGGCGAAGCTGCCTTTCGAGCCTTGGAATCAGAATATTTAAAAACATTGTGTCAAGATGGGAATAATAAAGTTTTGGCAACGGGTGGTGGCGCAGTGTTAAGTGAAGCCAACCGTCATGTCATGCAACAATCAGGTTTTGTGATTTGGTTGGATGCGAGACCTGAAATATTGGCAAGGCGTATTGCTGGTGATGGAAATCGCCCTTTGTTGAAAGGTGTCGAGCCTTTGCAGCGCGCTCGTGAACTTGATGCACAACGTAGACCACTTTACAAAGCCTGTGCAGATTTACGCATTGATACGGCAAAATGTCGTGTTCCACAGACTATTCGTACGATTTTAGATGCGATAAACCATTCGTAATACATAACTGATGTTACGCATACCATTATCCCGTGATCTTTTAATAGAATTTTAGGGAAGAGAACGTTGCTGTGTGTTCATGACTCTGGGGGTGCGGCTTTAGCCGCGCCGAATGAAGTATCAGGGCGTAACTAAAGTCACCCTTCCTAAGCATGGAATGACGTTTTTTTTTCATCCAAAGTGCGTAACATCAGTATATAAAAATCATCAAACATGAAGGATAATCATATGAAAAAAACGGATATGTACCATGTAGCATTGGGTGAACGATCCTATGATATTCGTTTACAATCGGGTTCATTGAAGAACATTGGCGAAGCCATGCGTGATTTATTTCCAGATGCGGAACATTGTATGGTTATTTCCAATACACTGGTTGCACCGCTTTATTTGGATGTCGTGAAAGAGAGCCTTGAAGCATCTTTATGGCAGGTATTTGAGCATATTCTCCCTGATGGCGAACATTTCAAAACGCTGGATACATGGTCAGGCATCATGGATGGATTGATGGATGCTCGGTTATCTCGGAATGAACCAATTGTGGCATTGGGCGGTGGTGTTGTGGGAGATATGGCAGGCTTTGCAGCGGCTTGTTATCGTCGAGGCATTCCGTTTGTGCAAGTGCCTACGACATTATTGGCTCAAGTCGATTCGAGTGTCGGTGGAAAAACAGCCGTCAGTCATCCGCATGGAAAAAACATGATTGGTGCATTTTATCAACCAAAATTGGTGTGGATTGACCCCGATGTTTTACAAACATTAGCATCCAATCAATTGCGCGCAGGTTTGGCAGAAGCGATTAAATATGGCGCGATTTGGGATGCTTCTTTTTTTAATCAAATTGAGCGCGATGCGCAAAAAATATTGGCTTTGGATGATACAAGTATCAATCAAATCATTCTTGCATCATGTCGTTATAAAGCTGAAATAGTCATGCAAGATGAAACAGAACAAGGGGTGCGTGCCTTATTGAATTTAGGGCATACATTTGGTCATGCGATTGAAGCAATGACCCATTATACTGCTTATTTGCATGGTGAAGGTGTGGCGATTGGCATGTGCATGGCAGCACGCTTATCCGAACAATTGGCTTATGCTCCCAAAGGTACAGAAGCAAACATGATCAAGGCTTTGCAAGCACTAGAATTACCTGTGAATCCACCTGAATTTACAGCAATAGAATGGTTGGATGCGATGGGTCATGATAAGAAAAACGTGGGTAGCCATATTCGTTATGTTTTGTTAAAGAAAATTGGTGAAGCTTTTATAGCGGAACATGTAAAGAATCAAGATATTGAAAGGTTGATTGCCAGTTATGCTTAATTTTCTTGCAGTTATTTGACTGATGTTACGCACTTGGGTGAAAAGAAACGTCATCCCATGCTTTGGAAG
>JAUZQM010000066.1 GCA_030950985.1 Mariprofundaceae bacterium
GTTTTTTTTTTGGTTTTGTTTTATTTTGTTGGCCCGGGGGTCTTCGGCGGTCCCTATTCATTCACCGGGGCCCGCCCACCGCCCCACTTCCAAAACATGCCGAATTTAGAACCTAAGAGCATAGGATGATGTATCTTTTTCACAAAGTGCGTAACATCAGTTATTAAGTTAGCATATAAGCTCCACCGTCACCCTCGAGTGCTTATATCGAGGGTCTATTGAAAAAAAGATGCCCGATAAAAGAACTCGGGCATGACGATACTTTCACATATGAGCAATATTCAAACACATCTTATTTTCGTTTTTTATGCTTTTTTTTCTTTTTATCTTCATCAGAATCTAACACCAAAGAACGTAAATCATGAGCGACATCCTTCGCAGGTTTCACAACTTCAGTATAACCTTTGCGATTCATCTTAATGATTTCAATCGGCTTTTGGATAAAGGCTTGAATGTTATCTAATAATTCCTTTTCATCGCTACTACATAGTGCAATCGCTTCACCCTTATTCATGCCGCGCCCTGTGCGTCCAATGCGATGCACATAATTTTCCTCTTTTTCAGGTAAATCATAGTTGATAACATATTCCACGTCAGGAATATCAATGCCGCGTGAGCTTACATCGGTTGCCACAAGTACACGGCAATCACCTGAACGAAACGCTTGCATAGCTTGATGTCGTTCGTGTTGATCTTTATCTGAATGAATACTCATGATGCTTTCCAAACCGACACGCTGCATGGCTTTCACAACCCGTTCAGCCCGTACTTTGGTGCGCACAAAAACAATGATTTTATTTTCAGGGTGTTCACGTAAAAAATGCTCTAAAAAGAAACGTTTATCATCCAATTCTACAAACATCACGAAATGAGAAATATTTTTAGAAATACGGTCTTTGGGTGATACTTGAATCCGAATGGCTTCACTTTTGACTTGTGAATATGCCAGTTTCTTAATCTCATCACTGATGGTAGCCGAAAAGAATAATGTTTGATGCGCACGTTTTAGCATGATTTTAATGTATTTAATATCTTCAATAAAACCCAAATCTAGCATGTGGTCAGCTTCATCTAAAACAAGGGTAGTCACATTTGTCACATCAATGATATCTTGGTTAATTAAATCAAACATGCGACCGGGTGTGGTAATCAACACATCAATACCGCTTTGGATTTTAGCAATTTGCTGTTCTTGTTCAACGCCGCCATACAAGGTAAAAACCTTCACTTTGGTGTGATTAGCGAGTGCTTTGAATACGTCACCAATTTGCATGGCTAATTCACGCGTCGGAACCATCACAATACATTTAATGCCATAGGAGCGTTTACTGGTCTTGAAACGATGGATTCTATCAATCACAGGAATCGCAAATGCAGCGGTTTTGCCCGTGCCTGTTTGGGCAATCGCCAAGACATCTTCACCATTAAGAATCGATGGAATCGTCTTAAATTGAATATCCGTAGGACGTTTAAAGCCCATTTGACGTAGATTCTTTTTAAGATCTGCGGAAATATAATATTTATCAAATTTCATCATTAACCTTCTTTACAAATAACAGGAGTGATTTCAAGTGCTTGTTCGCCATTGCTAAACCAACATTGACCATCTTGAATGGTGCATTGTAATGACATGGAACGAGCCAACATAAGGCTTAAACCTTGAGCCGATGCTTCATCAATGTGCCGTACACTTAAATTTTTAAAACGATTAAGTTTGTTCTGCTGCTGTGCCCACCAAGCTTGGCTGCTACGATGTTGATAGGTATAAATAATGACCTGTTGCGCACGTCCACAGGCTTTGCGAATCCGTTTTTCATCAGGATGCCCCAAATCAATCCACACTTCAATCTCGTTGCTGAAACTTTTTTGCCAAATATCAGGTTCATCATCCGTGCTTAAACCTTTGCTTAACTGCATGGATTCACTCGCATGTAAGGAAAATGCCAATAAACGAACCATCAAGCGCATCGCATTTTCTGAAGGATGTTGCGCAATGATAAGATGATGATCTTGGTAATAATTACGATCCATATCGGTAATTTGAATCGTTGCTTTTAAAATCGTTGATTTAAGTGCCATCCAAGGCTTCTAAGAAAATTCTACGCACTAATCAAGTTCAGGAAACTCGATGGCAACATGTAAACCACCTTTCACTCTATTTTTCAAGGTCAGTTTACCACCATCACGCATCAATATTTCTTTCACAATAGCCAACCCTAAGCCATGCCCACTACCTGTACTTCGCACACTATCTACCCTATAAAAACGTTCGCATAAATGTGGTAAATCTTTTTTAGGCACACCCAAACCTTCATCCTCAATTACCACTATTGATTCATTGAAAGCGCAATAAATATGACTATCCGCCTTCGTATAATGAATGGCATTGGCAGCAATATTTAAAATGATTCGATGCACATCATTGCTTTTCATGGCGACATCAGATGATTCAGGAAGTTCCATCACAAGGGTTAAGCCCTTGGCTTTTAAATCTTGTTCCAAACCTTGCCAAACCTGTTGGCAAATCATTGCAACATCACATGTTTCGCCATCACTCGAAGCATATTCAATTTCTTCAACCGATAAGAGACTATTCAGAAGTTCATTCACATGTTTTGCTTCTTGGGCAATCACACCAGCAGACTCTTTGCAAATAGCTTCATCATCATAAAATGATTCGATACTACGCGCATAACCGAGCAAGGATGTCAGGGGGGTTTTAAGGTCATGCATTAAATTGGCAGTAAAGGCTTTTCGTTGTTCTTGAAGTTGATGTTGTTGGGTGACATCAATACACAATAAAACACTTTGATTGCCACCTAAACTTGACAAACGCGGTAAATAAACACGGTCTTTGATAAATAATTTAGGTAAATCAGAGGTTTTAGGCAATGCTTGAATAGCTTTATAAAAGTGTTCAAGCCAATCCGAATCACGATAAAGTATGACCATAGGCTGTGGAAATTTCAGTTGAGGTAAAATATTAAATGCTAATTTAGCATGTTGATTTAAGGACATTACCATGCCCTGATAGTCAAGACGAAAGACTATTTCTTGAATGGCATCCATCACATGATCCAAGTGTTGGATACGAATATTCAATTGTTGGTGTAATTGTTTAATCTCATCTTGAGCTTGGCGAACATGTTCTTTTTCGTTGCTTAAATCATATTGCAACCATTGGGAATGAATCCACCATGCTAACCATAAAAACAGACTAATTCCCCACGTAAATGTCATGGCTTTATTTTATTATCAAAACGGTAACCTGAACCACGTACGGTTACAATACAGTCACCTAAACCATATTTATCAAGCGTTTTGCGTAGCCGTTTGATAGTCACATCCACCGTTCGTTCTTCAACAAATGAATTGATGCCCCAAACATGATCCAATAAATATTGACGACTTCTCACTTTACCCATCTTTTTCATCAAGCGTTGCAATAATTTAAATTCCAAAGGGCGAAGATGAAGGCGTTCTCCTTGAACACACGCTTCTTGTGCATCGTTATCGACATCAATAATCGATTGATTGACTTTAAGATGTTGATGGTTGGAACGACGCAACAACGCTTTCACGCGTGCTAAAAGTTCATCGGGTTCAAAAGGTTTTGGAAGATAATCATCTGCACCTTCATTCAGCCCTCGAATACGTTCTTCTGTTTGAGCCAATGCTGTCACCATGATGACAGGCATCTTTTTTAATGATTTTTGCTTGCGTAGCCAACGCAAAAGATCCAAGCCTCGAAGACCAGGAATCATGCGATCAAGTAACAAAAGTCGGTAATGATTTTGTTCTAAAAGCTGACACGCTTGATGACCATCGCCACACAAGGCTATAGAAAAACCAGCCCGTTGCAGATGAATTTCCATTAAACGTGCAATGGGTGCTTCATCTTCAACAATAAGAATATCCACTTTTTTGAGTGTTTTTTCCATTTATACCTTCCGTCCTAATGCATATTGATGAATATTGGCATATTCGGTTTCCATTTTAAGGGCTTGTTCACTTAGTAAACGAAACATGAATTGCATCAAGTGTTGCGCTAATTTTGGATCTTCCAAGCCAATTAAATTAAAATAACTGCGCTCTAAAGTAAGGACAGTCACTTGGCTTTCTGCTTGAACGGTAGCGGAATGGGTTCGCTTATCATCCAAAAATGAGAATAAACCAAATACACTGCCTGAACCTAAACGACCATAATGATGACCACTCGCATCAGCAACATTGACATGCCCATCTAATATTAAATACATCTTGCCTGATGTTTCCGTAGCTGCACTATAAATCGTATCGTGGATATGAAAACGTTCTTCTTTCATGCTGCTAAATAACATCATCGCATGATCTTGCTTCATATCTTTAACGATTGGTAACGATTTAAAAGCATGGAATTGGCTATTGGATTGAATCAAAGCATTATATAAAATGCTTTTGGATGATGCTTGTGATACGTGTGATAAATTCATCTTTTACTCTCCATTGAGTGGGTATATACTAATATACGCCAATAGGGCATCAACTAAATATATTTATTAAATACCTCGTTAGCGTATAGATGAAAGATAAATCATATTTTTTACAGAAATATGACACGACCATAAGCTGTCATCTTCGTGTCATGTTAAATTCTTACAATTCGGCGCAACTTAATTCCTAAGGGAGACAGATTAAATGAAGAATGTATTTATTCGTACAGCGGCGTTGATGCTTGCAACAACTTTTGCTGCACCTGCATTTGCTAGTGACACCCAAGTTAAAGGTAAAATCTTTTATGATTTTTCACAAGTAAATAAAACTATTGCTGGTACTAAAACAAAAACAACGGGCGGCACATTAAGCCGTACCTACTTAACCGTGAAACACACGTTAGATGACACTTGGAAAGTTCGTTTGACTTTGGATACAATATATCAAGCTAAAGGCACCCCTGCAGCAGCTGGTAAAAGTATTGCTTATGTTAAATATGCAAACTTAACAGGTTCTTTTATGCCTGAATTCAATGTGAAAATTGGTATCATTGAAACGGCGTGGATTGGTCATGAAGATCACTTGAGTGGTCATCGTTATTTATCTAAATCCTTTGTGGATCAAAATAAATGGGATGATTCTGCAGATTCTGGGATTGGTGCGTTCGGTAAAGTTGCGGATGGCATGTTGAACTATGACATTAATGTTGTGAATGGTGCTGGTTATAAAAAGACTTCACCAAGCAATAGCCAAGATATCAACGCACGTGTTGGTTTGTCTGTTCTTGACGGCTTAACAATTGATCTTGGTTATCGTGATGGTTATCGCGGAACTAAAACTTTAATTGGAGGTGTAAATGCTCCTGCAAAAGAAGCCAAGTCTACTTTAACACAAGTAATGGTAACTTATGGTCAAGGTCATGATTTCCGTGTTGCTGCTGGTTATGCACAACATAAAATAGCGCCAACAATTGGTGTTTCGACAACAGACAAAGGTCTAAATCTTTGGGCTTGGGCAAACTTTACCGATCAATTGGGTGCTTTTGCCAATTATGAAGAAATTAAATATAGTGGTGCTGGACTGTCAAAACAACAATTGACTACCGTTTCTGTCGATTATAAAGCCAACAAAAAAGTAAAACTTTCTTTGGTTGCGACCAACATCAAGAACTTGGGAGGCACATCTACTAATAAAGAAAGCATTGTTGGTCTTTACTCACAATTTAAGTTTTAATTAAACGAAAATAGTGTGATGTTTGAATCAGGGGTGGCTTCGGCTGCCCCTTTTTTTATGTGAAATCTTTAATCATGGATTGTTTCTCAAAGCGCATTATCCTGCGACTCGCAACACAAGTCGTTTTATGAAGTGTTTGCCCTCGTAGCTCAGATGGATAGAGCGACCCCCTCCTAAGGGGTAGGCCACTGGTTCGACTCCCGTCGAGGGCACCAAATATCAGGTGAAGTATAAAAGTACGTCATGCCCGATTTTTTTATCGGGCATCTAATGTTTGAAACAAGCCAAAAGTAGGAACGTTCATCTTGCATTTGCAAAAGTTTTTCTCATGTTCGACTTTTGATGATGATTTTCATACCCTGCGGCAACTCTTTCATCGAGGTGGTTGTACATGAGCGAAAAACAAGCAATTTTAGCATTGGCAGATGGCCGTATTTTTCATGGTGTTGCTTTAGGAAAACACGGAAATACCGTGGGTGAAGTTTGTTTTAATACCTCTCTCACAGGTTATCAAGAAATTTTAACAGATCCTTCGTACACCAATCAAATCATGACATTTACGTATCCTCATATCGGTAACGTAGGCATCAATGCAGATGATATGGAATCTGAAACGATTGCCTTGCGTGGCTTGATTGTACGCGCACCCGCTCGCAAAACATCCAATTATCGTGCTACTGACGATTTGGAAACATGGCTTGAAAATCAAGGTGTTGTAGGCATTTCAGATATTGATACCCGTGCATTGGTGCGTCACTTACGCGATCATGGCGCTCAAAATGGTGTCATTGCATCGGATGGTATGTCTGAATCAGACGCGATTGCCAAAGCACAAGCTTGGTCAGGCTTGGAAGGTGTTGATTTGGTTGGGCAAGTGAGTTGCAATGAAATCTATACATGGGAACAAGGGAGCTACCTGCTTGATGAAGCAAAACATCATAATCCTCTGCTTAACAAACATATTGTAGCGTTGGATTTTGGCTGCAAACGTAATATTTTTAGAAAGTTGGCAGATCGTGGCTTAAACGTATCCGTTGTGCCTGCGCAAACATCATCTCAAGCTATTTTAGCGATGAATCCCGATGGTATTTTTCTTTCCAATGGACCGGGTGATCCATCCGCTGTGGCTTATGCTGTGGATACTATTCGTGAACTTATAGATACAGATACGCCCATTTTTGGCATTTGCATGGGGCATCAATTGTTATCCCAAGCCTTAGGCTTAAAAACATTCAAATTAAAATTTGGACATCGTGGCGGAAACCATCCCGTTAAAGATGAAACGACAGGAAAAATCGAAATTACCAGCCAAAACCATGGTTATGCTGTTGCCGATGATATGATTCCTGACCACATTGAAATCACGCATCGTTCCTTGTTCGATGGAACAGTGGAAGGGCTAAAAGTCAAAAATAAAGCTATTTTTTCCGTACAATATCATCCAGAAGCCAGTCCTGGCCCCCATGATGCGGATTATTTATTTGATCGTTTTGCAGATTTATTGGCAACATCCGAATAAAGCTCATTAAACTTTACAGCTTGCATCATCACAGGATCTGCAATGCCCATGTTTTGTAATTGCCGCCAAAGAATTTCAGCTTCACTTTTGAACATCACAGCAAAAGAAAAACGATAACTAGGAATCATGACTTGTCGTTTTTGATAGCGATAAGGCATGCCTGCTTTGTTCAGTTGTTGCTGCGTATCTTTGGCATACGCACTTAGATAATATCGCCCTAACTCCACACGATAGACGGGTGATTCATTGGCACTCGATGTATCGACCACACTGGCATCTATATGTAATTTTTCCCATTTGGCTTTGGCAAGATTGGCTTTTTTCTTTGTTGTAAATAAACGAGCATCATCGAAAGCATGTAATTTAATCGGCTCTTTTTTACGAATCAACGTAAACGGAGCATCTAAAGTAAGCAATTGTGTTCGCATACTTTCGACGGCTTTTTTCCAAACCATACGACGTGTCACAACACGCCATTTTCCTACATTCAACGGTGTAACATTGGGGATAGAAAAGCTGACCACTTGAATGTCAGTCGTGACTAAAGGCGGATGCCAAGCCCACCAAGCTAGTACCGAAGCCATTGCGACCACAAGCATGCCCCATAGTTTACCCATGTTTTAAAGCAAGAAGATGTAAGCCTTTGAGTGTTAAATAGGGTTCTAATGCCGATATGCCAGAAACATCTTGATGAATTCGATTGATTAAACCGCCTGTGGATACAACGGGTGCATCACGGTATTCATCCAAGGCATGCAAACGGCGAATGATGCCCGATAAACCATCGACAGTCGCCCAATAGCTTCCAGCTTGCATGCTACTAATCGTATCACGTCCAATAAGAATATCGGTCGCCTTCACGGATACTTCAGGAAGCATGGCGGCTCGTTGACACAATGCTTCCAGTGCAATATCGATACCGGGAATAATCAAACCACCTGCATAATGTCCAGCGCTTGTAATCAAATCAAAGGTCGTGGCAGTACCGCAATCCAATACAATCGCAGGGCTTCCATAATATTGACGTGCTGCAACCGCGTTGGCAATCCGATCGGCTCCGACTTCACGTGGGTTTTTATAATCCACATGCATGCCTGTTTTTACATCAGCATCACCAATAAAAGCGACATCGCAATCACATAAATGAAGACATGCTTCACGCAAAGCACCATCTAAATGAGGTACGACACTTGCCACCATAATTCCCACAATATCTTGCGGATGACATTGAAATTGCGTCAACATGCCACCCAATTGCCAAATAAGTTCATCACTGGTGGCGTGAACATGGCTTGATAAACGCCAATGTGAAATCAACTCATCCTGATGAAAAAGTCCAAAAACCATTTGCGTATTGCCAATATCGATACATAAATATTTACCTGTCATACTTGGCAACCCTGCATAAAAAATGCTGATTGTGTAGTAGATGAAACAAGCAAGTTTTTCTCATTTGATAGCTCAAGACGCATGACGAATACGTGGATCAGCCCAAGCATACGATAAGTCCGCTAAAAAATTGCCCAATAACGTCAACACAGCGCCCATCACAGTAATGCCCATGACCACTGTATAATCGCGTGCTAAAATGGCTTCATAAAACAATCGCCCCATCCCCGGTAAGGAAAATAAATATTCCACAATGACTGATCCACCAATTAAACCCGGAATCGATAAACCCAATAACGTGATGACAGGAAGAATTGCATTTTTTAATGCCAATCGGTAACGAATCGAGCCTTCAGGCACGCCCATTGCCCTTGCAGTCGTGATATAATCAGCACGAATGACCTCCAACATGCCTGTACGCATAAACCGACTCATGCCTGCCAAACCACCAATGGCAGAAATAAAGACAGGTAAGATTAAATGTTTAAAAAAGTCAGCTTGTTGCTGCCAAAAACTCATCTGTTGCCAGCCATAATCATGGATACCTGAAATTGGTAGCCAATTCAAATTGACCCCTAAACTCATCATCAATAATAAGCCCAACCAAAAGGATGGTATGGCAAAAGCAAGGAATACAAATACAGTTAAAGCACGATCCAACCAGGAATCTTGGCGCACGGCACTTAAAACCCCAATCGGAATGGCTACCAAAAGAATCACCGCCATCGCCAAGATGTTAATCCATAAGGTGACGGGTAAACGCTCCATCACTTTATCCAGCACAGGGCGATGATCATCTGAAAAAGATTCACCAAAATCCAACACCGCCAAACGTTTCAACCAATGCCAATACTGTTCATACAGTGGTTGATCCAAACCATAATAAGAACGCAGGTGTTCAATATCTTGAGAAGAAACTTTAGGATTAAAGGCTTGCCCTGTCACAGCAGGTTCACCCGGTGCAAGATGCATCATGGCAAAAGAAATCATGGTGATACCCAAGAGTAAGGGAATCATGCCCAGTAAACGTTTGAGTGCGTATTTTTTCATAGAAACGAAAACTTATTCAATCGCTTCATCACCTGCAACCGCCAAGACTATTTTTCCTTGAATATGCCCATGTTCAATCAAATCGTGGGCTTGTGCGACATCTTCTAAAGGCAATATTTTAGATACATGAAGCTTTAATTGTCCTTCATCAATGAATTGTCCGCATTGTTCTAAAATAGACGCTTGCCGCTGCGCATGTTCGTTCAAATCAAAAATCATGGGGGTCAACATAAGTTCTTGAGACAGTGAGATATTTTTCAAACGCAACGCTTTATAATCCACATCATCAGAGAGCTGTAAGAGGCTGACATAGTGTGCGTAATGTTTCATAGCAGGGATTAAATCATTGATATTGTTGCTGTTTACCGTATCAAATAGGACATCCACACCTTGTTCATGCGTCCAAGATAACAAAGCTTGTGCAATGTCTTCATTGGCATAATCAATCACACAGTCCGCACCCAATTCACGCACAAACTTCGATTTGACTTCACTACTCGCGGTTGTTGCGACCTTACATCCTGCAATTTTTGCCAGTTGAATGGCAACATGTCCCACACCACCTGTGCCACCCTGAATAAATACAGTTTGTCCTGAACGCAAGTGCGCTCGGTCAAATAAGGCTTCCCATGCTGTAATTAGCACCAAAGGCGCAGCCGCAGCTTGTAAATAGCCCAAGGATTCAGGTTTTGATGCTAAAAAGTGTTCAGGCACAAGTGCATATTCAGCATAATTGCCTAAACTGGTATCGGCGAAGCGTTGCCCTAAACCGCCATAACAATAATACACAGGATCGCCAGCCTGAAATTGAGTCACATCCTTGCCCACCGCTTCCACCACACCCGCAGCATCACAACCCAAAATAGCAGGATATGGTTCAGGAAAATATAAACCATTGGCTCGCAGTTTCGTATCAATCGGATTGACACTAGCGGCAAAGACTTGCACCAAGACTTGATTGGGTTCTGTGATGTGTGGCTTTTCCACATCAAGCATTTGGAGTGCATCGCTTGCGCCAGTTGTTTCAATAATCATTGCTTTCATACTTAATTACTCCGTATAACAATATAAATCATAGATACGTTTTTTGATTCGATCGGATTTTGTTATTACACATTTTCACTCTATTTTTTAAAGTTTTCATCCTACTTAAAATATATTTATAAACTTCAACTCTTTTTACTGATGGATAGGCATGCTCATTCAATTATAAAATAAAACCAACTTTTAAGGAAGGTTTCATGCCTTCTCATTTGCTCCAATCTGGAAATTTACCAAGTCTTTCATAACTTTTTCCAATGCAATTAGTTTGTCCTCTAGATATTTAAAGTCATACTTAAATAGTCATGAAAAAACTCACTAATTGTGTTGAATTAACGCCAATGAAAGACGTGAAAACAAGCTCCCTTAGTAACTGATGTTACGCACGCCGTCATTCCTTGGTCTTTTAATCGATTTTCGGGAATGAAGATTGCTCTGTGTTTATGACTCTGGAAGTGCGGCTTTAGCCGCACCCTTATATTTCATTCGGCGCGGCTAAAGCCGCACTTCCAAAGTATGCCGAATTTAGAACCTAAGAACATAGGATGATGCATCTTTGTCACAAAGTGCGTAACATCAGTTAGTAATAAGATATAATCATCTAATACACAAATAAAAAAGGTGATAAATTATAAGTGATACTCAGAAGGAATTATCATAAATCTGGCATAAAATTCAAGGTTCACTTTTCCACGCCTCGAAGAGACATTCGGTACACTAAGCAAAAAACAACAGTAACTTATCAGAATCCTTACGCTTATTCGCATTGAAAATCACATTCTAAGTGACTCTGGAAGAACTGCTCGCCCCCTTATCAATCGCGCTGTGATCGCGTGATTCTTTGTTGATAAAATGGATATAGACATCAACGCTGACAAAAACAAGCTTGGAAGCCGCCGAATTAACGTCTATGTAGAAAACGGTCTCTGTATTCTCTATAAAAAATACAAGCTGATTCGTTGAAACAGAAATCTCATGCATCAGTTTAATGCTTGATATTTTAATAAGAGCCTAATTTTTCAATTACCTCTTATCGTGAAAAAATTCGTTTCAGCATTGTACTTATCATTTTTCTTATTAGATAATTAAAATCTAAGCTGTAATCAGTATTTTTTAAATAAAAATTACCAATCTTATCTAAGCAATACTCCCTCGATTTTCCATGTCTCTTTATATCAACTAGGAGCTGAACATTAAACTTCTTAATCAACTCCATTCTATAGTTTTCAATAAAATAAGCTTTTACTAAATCATAGTGAAGTGGCAACTTACCTTCATCAGAGAGCGTAGAAATAGAGTCCGCATGCGCCCTGAAAAACGATAATTTTTCATTCACAAATGCAAAATTATGATACTTATTTGCTGTCAAAAGAAGCATAAGTAAATCATTACCTATTGCGTGCTTACTGAAGTCACTGCCCACTTTGTTAGGCACATCTATCAACAAACTTCTGCTCAGATCTTTAAGTCTGAATACAGTACAGCCTGGAGAAGTGGGATACAAAGAGCCTTCAAGTAGTGTACCTTTGATATACTGATTACTCTTGTAAATACCAGTCTCTCCAATATCATAATGTTCCACCCTTTCATCCATTTCATCAGAAAACACCTCTACTCGTGTAAAGACAAAACCCACCTCGTTATGATTGGCTAAATACGGAACTGTTTTTTCTAAAAAATCAGGCGCAATCAAATCATCCGACCATAATATTTTACCGTAATAACCTGTAGCCTCATCAATACACCGTGCCCAGTTTCGCACAGGTCCAATATTTTCATCATTTCTAAAGATTCGCACTCGCTTATCTTGTAATGCGTACGCCTGACATTTTTTCCATGTACTATCCGTACTCGCATTATCAACAATAATAATTTCAATATTTGGGTAAGTTTGAGAAAGCGCTGATTCTATCGTTTCACCAATCAAATCTTCTCTATTGTACACGGGAATTATTATACTTACTAAACCATTCTTATTCATTAAGCTTTTCCCTTTAAAACATTAAATGTTTGAATAGGTCCTGCTATTGCAAATAATGAAAGTGAAATCACAGTTCCTATAATAATACCATAAACACCTGTATCGAAATACTTAACAATAAATATGGACAATGGAATATTTATAATTAATGCAAGAACTGATGTGTACATTTGAATTCTTACTTCATTTATTGCATTAAGAAAGAATGCAAATACATTATTCCACGTTGAAATTATTATAAACAGGGTCATCATTTTAACTAGCATGGCATCAACATTGAAATCATTTCCAATCCAAAGAGCAATAAGCTGAAAGGAAACTAACATTAGCAAAATAGTTAAGGCAAAAAAAATAACCATCATCTTAAGTTGGCGCTGCATCATCGTCCTTATCCAATCAATATCACCTCTATGGTAAGCATCCGCGTACGACGACCAAAGTGGAGCCATAAGTATACCATGAGCAATAGCAATCATACTAAAAAGTTTAAAGACAACATCATACTGCGTAACATGCTCTGGACCAAAAAGCTGTGTTATCAGTATTTTATCCGTTGTAAAAATTACAACTACTGCTATCTGTATGATAAAAAATTTAGCACCCAACGACATAATCGGGCGTACAAATTCAGGGTGATACAAACTTATCTTAGGAATTAAATCCCTTTGTGTACCGTAGACCCAAAACGTGATTATCATATTTGATAAAACCAGCGACAACCCATATAAAAATGCTAAGCCGA
>JAUZQM010000067.1 GCA_030950985.1 Mariprofundaceae bacterium
GTGCTTGTGTCGAGGGTCTAAGTCTTTTATTTCCGCAGCCTTATAAAGGAGAACAACATGAAGTGGGTCTTATTCGGAAGTATCGCTTTATTGATGGTTGGTTTGGTATTTTTCATTGTCTTGGCGGTAATGTCTCAAACAGAACCTAAGAATCTAGGCTTATCCAAAGGCTTGTTGCAAGCATGTCCTGATTCGCCCAATTGCGTTTGCAGTGAAACACATAGTAAACAAGATGCTTTGCATTTTATTCAACCCATCTCTGCAACCGATAAAACATGGAAAGATTTACAAGAAAATATCACAAAAGAGGGTGGAATCATTCAAAAACGTGATGAGAACTATGTTCATGCAACGTTTAGATCACCCATCTTTCATTATATCGATGATGTTGAGTGTCGCTATGATCGCACAGCCAAATTGATTCATATACGTTCAGCTTCACGGGTCGGCCATTCTGATTTAGGGATGAATCAAAAACGTATTGAAACACTTAGACTTCGTATAATATCCCAAGAAATTAAGACAAAATAATTGAATAGGGCGAAAGATGAGTTACCACGTGATTTGAAATATTCTGATATGGATGATGAATCAAAGGAAAGGTTAGCACAGTTGTCGCTGAAACATCGTCGCGTGATGCATCAGCTTAGTAATCAGTTACATCAAACTTAGTCTAATTTAAATAGTGTTCAGGAAGGGCTGCGTCATATTCACCATGTGCAAGCATTTGATTCTAGCATTTAGCATATCATTCACATCGTCACCCTCGAGTGCTTGTGTCGAGGGTGTTTTGTTAGCTTATATCACCTTGGTCTCGAATCCATGCCTCAATAAGTGCTTGAATATGTTGTAATTTTTCTATGTTCGGGGCTTCAAAGCGAAGGGTAAGTGCCGCTTGTGTATTGGATGCACGCAACAGTCCCCAACTATCATCAGTTTGAATTCTCATGCCATCAATATCAATGATGTCATAACCTTGTTGGCGAAAATAGACTTTGGCTAGTTCGACAAGTTTGAACTTCTTGTCATCCGAACATGGGATGCGAATTTCAGGTGTGCTGGCTGTTTTAGGTATATCATGCAGCTGAAAAGATAAGGGCTGCATGCTGTCCGCTATAATCTGCATCAAACGCACGCCTGCATAAATAGCGTCATCAAAACCATCATATTGATCAGCATAAAAGATATGACCGCTCATTTCCCCCGCTAATTTAGCCCCTGTTTCTTTCATTTTTTCTTTTATTGGCGAATGACCCGTACGCCACATAATGGCTTTGCCACCTGCCTGATGAATACCATCATATAAAAGATAGGAAGATTTTATTTCTGAAATAATGGTGCTTTGAGGATGTTTTTTTAATAAATATTTGGCTAAAATAAGTAATAATAAATCATTCCATATCATATTGCCTTGTTCATCGATGATACCAATGCGATCCCCATCGCCATCAAAGGCAATGCCCAAGTCTGCATGTTCTTCAAGGACTTTTATTTTTAAATCCTGTAAATTTTCTTCCACAGAGGGATCTGGATGATGGTTCGGAAAACGACCATCTGGTTGACAATAAAGTTCAGTAACTTCGCAACCCATCTTGCGAAATAACGGCGCAGCCACAATGCCAGAAGGTCCATTTCCTGCATCAATAACGACCTTTAAAGGGCGAGATATAAGGCAACTTTCACGCACGAAGGTTTCATACAAAGCTTGTATCTCAAAAGGTGTGTTTTTACCTATGATATTCGACTTTATTGGCGCTTGTTGCATGATTTGGTAAAGTTTTTGAATGCTTTCACCATGTAAACTATCTTTTCCAAGCATAAATTTGAAACCATTGTATGGGCTAGGGTTGTGGCTGGCCGTGGTAACGATACAACCCGATGTTTGGCAGTGAAAGACTGAAAAATAAGCCAAGGGTGAAGGCATCATGCCCAAATTAAGCACATCCACCCCCATACTATTGACACCTTCGATCAATGCCTGATGAAAAGCAGGGCTAGAAAGCCGTGCATCATGGGCAACACTCATCGGGCGAGTTTCACCTTCAGGAAGTAAACGTGTGAATGATTGCCCCAATCGATAAGCAAAAGCTTCATCAATATCTTGGTATGCGATGCCGCGAATGTCGTATTCTCGAAAGATATGGTGGGGAATATGTAACATATGGACTCACTTATGGGGATGACGTTATGCGCTCATGAAGCATGAAAAAGCAGGCAAGTATGATACCTATCTTGCGATAAGAAAGCCCTCGCCTATGCTGCGACGATGTCAACAAGCTCTCAACTTAATCAAGAACAATATGAAGCAGTATTTTACCGTGGTGGACCGATGTTGGTGTTGGCAGGCGCAGGCTCGGGAAAAACACGCGTAATTACAGAACGAATTTCAGCCTTGGTTGAACGTGATGTACCTCATGATGCGATTACTGCCGTCACCTTTACCAATAAAGCAGCCAAAGAAATGCGTGAACGTTTGCAGAAACGTTTGGGTGATACATCTAAAACACTCCGTATTTGTACTTTTCATGCCTTGGGTTTGGCGATGGTGCGCGAACATGCATCGTTGGTGGAGCGTAAAAGCAACGTCTCTATTTTTTCAGGCTCCGAACAAAAATCAGCTTTGCGCTCGGTGTTGGCAGATTTAAAATTACCCTCCGATAGCGATCAAGTGGATCGTTTAATTGCACGTATTTCTTTATTAAAAAGTGGCTTGCTGGAAGAAGAAGATAATTCATTGTCAGTGATTCGTGAACGTTATGATGCCTTGTTGGCACGCATGAATGCAGTGGATTTTGATGATTTGATGATTTTACCCATTCGTTTGTTATCCGAACATAAAGATGTTCAAGCTTTGTGGCGTATGCGTTGCCGTTATTTTTTAGTCGATGAATATCAAGATTCTAGTCGGGTTCAATATGATTTAATTCGTTTACTTATGCCGTCAGAAGGTCATTTGACGGTGGTGGGTGATGATGATCAATCGATTTATGGTTGGCGTGGTGCGGATGTACGAAATCTCTTTGAATTGGACAAAGATTATCCCACCTTACATGTAGTGCGTTTGGAAGAAAATTACCGCTCCACCCAGTCGATTTTACAAGCTTCCAATACCTTGATTGAAAAAAATACGGAACGGATGGGGAAAGTTTTACGCTCCAATTTAGGGCAAGGAAAACCCGTCCGTGTTTGGGAATCAGGCAATGCCGAAGATGAAGGTCAACGTCTTGCCGCAGATATTAAAGCACGGCGTGCGGTGGCAGAAGCCAAAGGTTGGGATGATTTTTGCGTGTTGTACCGTGCATCTTTTTTATCACGCCCTGTGGAAATGGCATTGCGTGAAGCCAATGTTCCATACCATGTAAGCGGTGGTTTATCCTTTTTTGATCGGGCAGAAATTCAAGATACCTTG
>JAUZQM010000068.1 GCA_030950985.1 Mariprofundaceae bacterium
GCATGTTTTTCAATGTTTATGGTGAATATCGCATATGCATTAATAGAACAAAATGATGGAAAAGTCGGCAGAAGTATGCACGATGTGAAGGTGTGGTTTCTGGCACGCAAGCAAGTCCAAGAAACATTAAAATTATGTAGGAAAAATGCCGAACGTATTTTTATTCATGAACTGATTAATAAGATTTCAATGAAATTCATGGTTAATACGAGCTGAAATAGCACTATTTTGGCGAAGGTATTGACCTAGGAAAACAGATAAATAATGCGGTGTTTTGACCAAGGGGCTTTGAGAAAGCTTACTCACGTTCATATTGCGATAACGCATCGCAGCAAACATGGCCCATGATGGGGAATAGTCATAATGAATGGAACTTTGTAAAAATATCGAGTGAAGTCCGCTACTGGCTTGATAACGAGGTCGTGTAGATGTGGCATATTTTTTGGTCACTGTATAATAACGATTATTGAAAGCTTGCGAGGTAAATGTGCTACCGATACCAACGGCGACACGACTGGAACTTGATAGCTGCGCATTCCATAAAAATTCAGGTTCTACCAAGTAACCAGCATGATGTAGGGATGTATCGATATTCCAACGCAAAGGTAAACGAAATTTCAGACCTTGATTGCTTGTTTCTTTGATTTGCCAATTCAACCGAGGCCCCAGTTGAACGGTGAAAGGTAGATTTGGCATACCTTGACGAGCTTTATTGTTGCCAGAAACAGACAAACCAGCACCAAAAGATGCATCAAGACTCAAACTATCGCTATCAAAAATTTTAGTGCGAATACCATTGTGATTCACCTGTAAGCGATCACTTCGGTAGACAAAATAAGGAAGCGGTAATACCAGTTGTTGCCGCTCATTGCTCCCCATATATTGAGGTATGGAAGCCAAACCGAGCGCCAAACCGAGCTCCCATTTGGGTTTTATTTCATCAGCCCAAGTCAGTGAAGTGAAGCATGTTAGTGTAACCATAAAGCTTAGAGATAGAATGCGAATCATGTTCGAACCGTGATTAACATAAAAAGAAACTCAAATTTTTGAGATATGACTAAAATCTAAGGTTCATTGTTTATTCATATCAATCAATTGAAAAAGTTCTAAACGTGATGATGGGTTATTCAAAAATGCACCCGTTAATTTTGAAGTCGTCGTCCACGTATTGGTTTTTTGAACACCACGGTGGCACATGCAAAAATGTTGGCATTGGATAATTACAGCCACACCTGATGGTTGTAATACTTCTTCAATCGCTTGCGCAATTTGCATGGTTAGCTTTTCTTGAACTTGTAAACGTTTGCTATAACCATCGACAACACGAGCGAGTTTAGATAAGCCGACAACCCGACCATTGGGAATATAAGCGACATGAGCTTTACCAACAAACGGTACAAGGTGATGTTCGCAATGACTGTGCAAATCAATATCAGAGACTAAAACAACTTCATCATAACCTTCAACTTCTTCAAATGTTTTGAGCAAGTGTTCTTTGGGATCTTCCTGATAACCCTTAAAATGTTCGTGCATTGCGGATAAAACGCGAGCAGGTGTTTCTTGTAAGCCTTCGCGATCAGGGTTTTCACCCATATAATTCAGCAAGCCGCGTACATATTGCATGGCTTCGATGTTTTTTGGGTCAGTTAAGTCAAAATCTTTAAGCATATGAAGATCCTTGTAGGAAATGATGGCGTAGAATAACAAATAAGTACAATACAAACACATTGAAATAATGGGGAGACTGTATAGTGATAGTAGATTTATTGCGACATGGTGCATTGCAGGGCGGGGTAAAATATCGTGGGCGTGTGGAAGGATATTTAACCACTGAAGGGCGTGATGCTATGAATCAGGTTTGGCAACGGATTGCCAAAGATGTGGATGTTATGATTAGTTCACCGTTAAAGCGTTGTTTAGAACCTGCACAAGCATGGGCAAAAGAGAAGGGTATTGTTTGTATCAGTGATGAACGAATGGCAGAAATGCATTATGGTGATTGGGAAGATAAAACACATGCGGAGATTGAACGTGACTATCCGGGTATGTTGGCATTGTGGCGCATTGACCCCACAGGAATGCGTCCTCCAAAGGGTGAATCACCTGAAGAATTACGCATACGTATCGCTGATTTCTGGCAAGATATTTGTACTACCTATGCCAAACAACATGTGTTGGTGGTGGGGCATTCGGGTAGCACACGCATGTTGATTGCACATATTGAAGGTAAACCAATCTCATATACGCGTGATATATCCATGCCTTATGCGTGTTGGAGTCGCGCCCAATTTCATGATGAGATGAGTCAAATGCTGTTCATTGATGGTTAAATTTTAACCTAATTTATCAGCAATATAGCAAACATGCGCGCCATAACTACGGCATGCCGTCAAAGCTTGTTCACTAATAGCTTCTGGCATGCCTTCATGATTACTCGTACGCGCGGCAACCCCCCATTGAATGCCTGCATCCGCATAACCCAATAAACTTTTAGGAAAGCCTACGGCTGTCATACCATGTTCCAATAGGAGCGAGTGCAAGGAAATCAGTGTTTGTTCAACACCACCTCCAGCCCCACCTAAGCCCCCTGAACAAGCAAAAACACCGCCTACTTTTCCTTCCAATAAATCCTCCATCCAAAGTTTGGATGTACTATCCAATAATTTTTTCATACCCCAAGCCATCGAGCCCATATGCACAGGTGTGCCTAAAAAAATAATATCTGCATGTTCAAAATCAGCTAACTCTGTTTGTTCTACCGCTAGCGTTTTGATACGGCTATCTGGAAAACTTGCTTGGCAACCTGCTGAAATGGCAAACGCCATTTTTTCCGTGTGCCCATAATCTGAATGAAATGAAATAAGAATATTCATGATTTATCAATCCTTTAGTGGCTTAGTTTAATGGTCATTAACGTTTCCAAAATTCAGGAACAAGCAAAACAAAAAATGTAAATATTTCCAAGCGTCCAAGAATCATGGCAAAAAGTAGAATGAACTTACCCAAGTCGGGCAAGCTCGTGTATGTTGAAGCTGGTCCAACATCACCAAAACCCGGCCCCGTATTGGTAATGCAAGCAGCCGATGCGGATAAAGAAGTCAATATATCCACACCTGTTGATGCCAATAAAATTGCCACCGTCATAAAACAAACCATGTATAATACAAAAAATCCCCAAAGTGCTTGCATCACTGTGGGTGAGACACTTTGATGATTGATTTTGACATAAATCACGGCATGAGGGTGAATTAAACGATGAATTTCTCGCATACCTTGGCGGAATAAAAGTAACACCCGAACCACTTTCATGCCACCTCCTGTAGATCCAGCACACGCACCCACAAACATGGCTACAAATAATAATAATGATGTTGCAGGCGGCCATTGGGCATAGTCACTGACAGCAAATCCAGTGGTTGTTGCGACAGCCACCGCATTAAAAATCACTTCATCCCAAGTACCTTTTTGGGTTGCCAAAGTGAACAGTCCAACCAAGACAATTAAGCTGCTTAACCATTTCAAATAAGTCCGAAATTCATCATCAAAGAAATACGTTTTAAGATGAAATCCTTTACGCAATGCTGCAAAGTGCAAGGTGAAATTGATACCTGCTAAAAACATAAATAATACACACATACCACGAATCCATAAGGAATCATAATAGCCCATACTCGCATCATGGGTTGAAAATCCACCAATAGCGACCGTGGTCATGGCATGATTGATGGCATCAAATAATGTCATCCCTGCGACCCAAAAGCTAAGCGCTGCAACAATGGTCATGAGTAAATAAATATACCACAATGCCTTGGCTGTTTCAGTGACGCGTGCCGTTAATTTATCCTTCACTGGTCCGGGTGCTTCAGCACGAAAAAGCTGCATACCACCCACACCCAAAAGTGGCATCACAGCAACTGCCAATACAATAATTCCCATACCTCCCAACCATTCTTGCATGGAACGCCAAAATAAAATGGCAGGTGACGTGTGCTCTAAATCAGTAAGAATGGTCGCACCTGTGGTGGTTAAACCTGATGTTGATTCAAACAAACCATCGACTAAATTGGTACATGTACCTGTTGTCCAAAAAGGAATTGCACCCAAGATGGAGAGTGTCACCCAAGCCAAAACCACAATAAGAAAACCATCTTTATGGCTAAGACGTTTAGGGCGATCTCCAAAAAATTGTAACAACCCACCAAATCCAGCGGTCATGCCACCTGCAAGCATAAATTGCAGGCTATGCCCTGATTTATAATACCATGAAATAGCCGCTGGAACCATCATGCTGATACCAAAAAGACAAATAAGGATACCAAGTGTCCAGAACACACCTTTGAGATGCATTAAAAGAATTCCAAACGAACTTCAAATAATTTTTCAACTTCTTTTAAATTATTTCCTTGGGAAACCAAGAGGACATGATCGTGAGCTTCAATCACTGTGTATCCATTGGGAATAATGACTTGATCTTGGCGGATGACCGCGCCAATAATGGTATTATCAGGTAAGGTAAGGTCTTTGAGTGGCGTATTTAAAATAGCGGATGTTTTGAGTGCTTCGGCTTCCAAGACTTCTAAACTTCCATCTCCCAATGAAGATAGCCCAAAAATACGACCTTTACGAATATGTCTTAAAATAGTGGATGTAGTGGTTAGTCGTGGCGAAACCGTAACATCTAAACCAATTTCATGACTTAATTCATTGTAAATACCACGGTTAATCAAGGTAATAATATGAGCAACCTTATATTTTTTGGCAATCATACTACCTAAAATATTGGTTTCATCATCATTGGTGAGTGCCAAGAAATCATCCACATTTTCGATACCTTCTTCTTCAAGAAGTTTTCGATCCAAAGCATCACCTTTAATAATATGGGTATGATGTAATTTTTCTGCCAGCCAATCAGCACGCGAGGGATTACATTCAAAAAGACAAGTATCGACATCCATTTTTTCAAGTGCTTCAGCCACCAGATAGCCCACATTGCCACCACCAATCATCATGACTTTTCGACCATGCTTCCGTTGTTGACTGGTATCACAGCCTACTTTCTCCAATAATCTTTCCACATCGGATGTGGCAACCGCAACATAAATACGATCACCTGCTAACAATACAGTATTGGATTTAGGAATACCCCAATGTTGATTGCGTTCATGTGCCACAACATAGATGGGTAAATCCCCCAACACTTCATGCAACTCTTTGAAGTCCACACCTGCCAGTTCCCCTTTGGGTGGAATATGCATCCCCAACAATTGAACTTTACCATCGGCAAATTCTTGAGCATCCACAGCCGATGTAATTTGAAAACGTTTAATAATGGAGTTTGCAGCTTCTTTTTCTGGAGAAATCATCAGGTCGATGGGTAAATCATCGCGCCCAAATAAACCAATGGCATTGATATAATCAGGTTCACGAATACGTGCTATTTTGGTGGTGACTTTGAACAAAGAATGGGCAACTTGGCATGCCAACATATTGATTTCATCATTGGTGGTTGCGGCAATCAATAATTCGGCATCTGCTGCACCCGCTTGTTCCAGAACACTGGGATGTGCTGCATGTCCAAACACCGTTTTTACATCCATTGAATCAGCAACACGTTGTAAATGTTCGGCATCATTATCAATAACCGAAACATTATTACCTTCGGCGGCAAGCCGTGAGGCAATATGAAAGCCGACTTCTCCCGCACCAAGAATCAAAATATTCATCCATCGGACTCCGTTTGCGTCAATGCAAAACTTTTTATTTTACGATGCAATTGGGTACGCTCCATACCGATTTTCACAGCCGTTTGACTGATATTCCAGTCATTATTATTCAAATGTTGTAATAAATAGTGTCGTTCAAATGCTTTGCGTGCATCACTAAAGCTTGCATCACTGTAATGTTCATCTGAACGTGCAGGCGCATGTTGAAGTTTGGGCATATTCATATCAAGGCTTGGCATGGTCTGTATCGTTAAGGATTGCCCTGCATGTAAAATATGACAGCGTTCTATGTAGTTTCTTAATTCACGAAGATTGCCCAACCAAGGATAATTCTGCATCGCAACCATCATTTTTTCATCATCAAATTGAACAGCCTCTCCGCCTAATAGTTGGGCTTGTTCATACGCAAGTGTCCGAATCAATATTGGAAGATCTTCGAGCCGCTCTCGCAAAGGTGGCATATGAATGGTAATGACGTTTAAGCGATAATAAAAATCTTCCCGTAATTCACCCATTTTCAAAAGCTTTTCTGGTGATTGTGATGTTGCCCCCATGATACGAACATTGGCAGGGATACGTATTGGGTTGCCCAAACGTTGAATACGACGTTCTTGCATGGCTCTTAATATTTTAGCCTGTGTACTTAAACTCATATCACTAATTTCATCGAAGAAAAGGCTGCCACCATGCGCGCGTTCAAAGCGACCATGTTGAGCATGTAGAGCGCCGGGAAAAGCTCCTTTTTCATGACCAAAAATTTCCGAATCAAGTTGCGATTCTGGAATGCTGGCAAGGTTCATATCAATAAACGGCTTATCTTTGCGCTTGGATTGTACATGCAACATGCGGGCTGCAACTGCTTTGCCTGTGCCATGTTCACCTAAAATAAGCACGGGCGTATCGCTTACAGCAATACGTTGAATCAATTGACGCACCGCTTGAATCGGCTGACTTTCACCCAATAGTTTATGCCGTGTTTGTTGTTGTACATCATCTTTTAATTCATAATTTTCACGCAATAATTTTCGTTTCTCAAGGGCATTGCGCACCAAAACAAGAAGTTTTTCAGATGCAAATGGTTTTTCGACAAAATCATACGCACCTTGGCGAGTCGCACTAACCGCAGTATCAATCGTGGCATGACCAGACATAATAATCACTGGCAAATCATGATCTATTTGATGCAAGCGCAACATGGTTTCAAGCCCATCAATACCGGGCATCCATATATCAAGTAAGACACAGTCGACCGATTGTTTACGAAAACGCGCGACAGCCTCTTCGCCTGAAGGCGCACTACTGACACGATACATCTCATCTTCAAATAAACCTTCCAATGATTCACGAATAGCAGGCTCATCATCAACAATCATAATACTTTGATTCATATATTCTCCGTATCTGAAAAGAGCGTGGTTTGTTCAGGATGCGTTGGCAAATGTAAACAAAAATGCGTGGGATTTGCAGGCGACATAAGCAATAAATCACCGCCATGCTCATCTGCAATACGTTTGGCAATGGAAAGCCCTAAACCAGAGCCTTCCGCTTTGGTCGAATAATACGCATCAAATAAATGAGCTTGGTGAATATCCGAAATACCTTCACCGTTATCATCAAGATGAAAAGCAATGCTTTGCCCTTCCTGTTTGATGTATAAATGAATGGTTTGCTGCTGCTCTGAGGTGGCTGCCAAAGCGTTTTCCATCAAGTTAATCAATACTTGGCGAACTTGATCTGCATCACAATGCGCATATATATTTGATGCCAACGTATCAATTTTCACACGCGGATAAGCACTGTATAAATCTCGCATTTCTTCCAATAACGTATGGCAGGCGACTGCTTTGCAATGCGGTTCAGGCAAGCGGGAAAGTGTGGAAAAATCAGAAACAAGACGCTGCAAACGTTCTGTTTGTCCAATAATCGCGCCCGTACATCGATCAAAAATATCCGTCGGTTCAACCTGTTGACGAAAACGACGTTGAAGTCGTTCCGCAGCTAATTTAATCGGTGTCAATGGATTTTTAATTTCATGTGCTAGTCGTTGTGCCACTTCAGCCCATGCCCGATTTTTTTGAGCATCCGATAGCACTGTCACATCATCAAAAAGAAGCAAATAGCCTGAAAAACCTGTTTCTTCGGAGGCTTTAAGACGCTCACCACGCGCTAAAATATGATAAACTTTTCCATCCATCGTCCATTCTAATTCACGTTGTAGGCCATGATGTTGTTGCTCATGAAGTTCACTGTAAAAGCTAGCAATTAAGGGTAAAGAATGCGCTGCTATCTTTGCCAATGCTTTGCCTGCCACCCACTCAGGTTTGGATAAGCCGAAAAGTTGACGAAAGGATTGATTGATGAGGCGAATTTCACCTTCCTCGTTAATGAGGATAACACCATTTTGCAAGTTGCTAAGCAATGTTTCCAAAACGTATTGACGTTGTTGACTGCTCTTTAAAGCTTGGGTCAAATCAACTTGAACATGTTCTAACGCCTCAATATTTTGTTTCATGCGTAACGCCATACGGTTGAATGATGTGACCAAAGCACCCAAATCATCATCAGGGACTTGAGGAATATGAGCATTAAAATCACCTTCGGTCACTTGTTCTAAAGCACACGCTAATTGACCAATAGGGCGCGTTAAATGCCGAGAAAAAATAATGGCGATAAAACCCACTCCAATGACTACAATCAAGGTAATAAATAACATACTTTGGGTAAATGTTTTACGAATCGATTGGCGATTTCGTTCCAGTGAACGATAGGTTCGGTAATCCGATTCAACAGCACGTGCATGCTGAATCAGCTCAGAAGGTAAGGTCACACTGGCTTTCATCAACGCAATCACATGATTTTGGATAAATATTGGTGCATAAGCGACCATCATTTCTTCTTCGCCATGATGAACAAGCTCACTTCTCACTTTTCCTAATGTAAAACTTAAACGGGCTTGCTGACTCCAAGGTTCTGCTTGCATGGTGGCAAGTCCTTCCAGTTGTAATGCAGCAATCAATCGTTCATTGCGATCATAAATTTGCAAATTATCCCAGCCTTCATGATGAATGATATCATTCAGCCGACTATTTAGATGACGATAACCATGAGGTAAGCCTGCAAGATCAGAAATAAGCAAAGTATCTTGACTGTATTGTTGAATAGTGCGTTGTAAATCTTGATCAATGCGCGAATAAAAACCTTGAGCAAGTTTTAAGGCACGATCTAACAGGGTATCCACACGCATATCGAACCATGTATTCATACCTCGTTCAACCATTTGGTTGGCAGCCAATTGCAAGGTTCCCGCAGGAATAAGCAACATACCGACCAAACCCAACACGAGTTTAGCGCGTAAGCGTGACCCCGGTGGTGATGATATTTGACGCAATAAATAGATGCCATAAATCGATAATGTCATGGAAATAATTAGTAATAAGACAATATTTATCCATGCCAAAATAGGCACATCTTGAATATGTCCTGTTGGCCACAAGCCAATGGTTAAAATACAAAGTAAGACTGCAAAAACAATGGGTAGCGAACGAATCCAAAGGGTCATGGTAAATTCAAAATACTAGACGCAATATGGTATTCACCATGCCATATATCATGCCACCAACCATGATCTCGATGACCTTTTTTTATATTTAAAGAGACGGTAATAAGATAAGCGTTGTGAGGCGCGAGTAAACTTTTATCAATAATGGGAAATTGATGGATGTGAGATAAAAATTCAACAGCTTGTGAAATGGATAAAGTGTACGTCGGAATGTCCGTTAAACTATCATTCAACGTCCATTGCTGCGTAAGAAGATCGGGAATGACTTGGCGATTAAAAGGTATATCCGCCACAGATTTATTCAACCAATAGGGTTGAATATGTTCGATTGAAATATGCCAAGAAAATAAAACAGATGTACCTTCTTGTAGGGTTTGAATGATGTCTTTTTGATTAAAACTCGGTGTAATATCACAATAAACAATCGTTTGACTTGCATTTAAATGAAATTGTGACGTTTCTTCAGCATAAGCATTGGAAAAAATCAACAATAAAAAGACAAGGGAAGCAAGGCTGTTTGGAATAAGTCTCGAAAATATAGTGTTCATCAAAAACATAAGAGAACTCTAACCAGCCTACTTCAAAATACTATAATAGTTACAAGCTGCCTCGTCACCTCCGAGTGCTTATATCAGAGGTCTTTTGTTTCAAACATTAGATGCCCGATAAAATATTTCGGGCATGTTAATATGCTTTACCCACATCACTGTACACATAAACATGTTGAGGATCATTCATTTTGCTAAACATTTCCAACGGTGCAAGCCACTGTTTCACCATTGGTAATTGCCACCAAGCTTGAGCTGAAGTCATACCCATCACACGTCCGATATGTTGCCAAGCCAAACTTGCATCCGCCTCGCTAAAAAATTCTTGCGCCAATCTATCTGGCCAAGTTAAAGGCGATTGAATAGGTGTCACATAATAATCATTGGCAACACCTGCACGCTTGGCAGCAATCGCAATCGCATCAGGTAAATCACCCAACGCATCAACCAAACCCAAACGTTTGGCATCCACACCGCTCCATACATGCCCTTCGGCGATTTTTCTCACCTTTGCTTCATCCATATCCCGACCTTTTGCCACCAAATGAATAAAACGCTGATAGGTATGATCCACACCCATTTGAATCAAGGCACTCATTTCAGCTGATAAAGGGCGATCTATTCGCATCGACCCCGCTATTTTCGTCGTGCCAATACCATCCGTATGGATACCTAATTTTTCCAATGTTCGCGTGATATTTGGAATCACGCCAAACACACCAATCGAACCTGTCAACGTTGTGGGTTGAGCAACAATTTCATCAGCCCCAGCAGAAATCCAATAACCACCCGATGCTGCCAGACTTCCCATCGAAACCACCACAGGTTTTCCTGAGGCTTGTAAGCGTTCGATGCCTTGTCGAATAAGTTCCGATGCTAACGCCGAACCCCCCGGACTATCGATACGTAACACCACCGCTTTGATGGCATCATCATCTTGTGCTTGTTGTAATAAATCAATCAAACTATCACTACCAATCGTACCTGTTGGCTGTTCGCCATTGACAATCGTACCACTGGCAACAATCACACCCACACTAGCTCCGCTTTTTTCATCCTCTTGAGGGAGATGGCGAGTATATCTTTTATAATCCAATTCTGGGATAGG
>JAUZQM010000069.1 GCA_030950985.1 Mariprofundaceae bacterium
TCACTGAATGAAGCACAACACCGTCAAGCCAGTGAAATGTTAGCCTTGGCTGAACAACGTCAAACGGATATTGAGCATTGGCAGCAAGAGTTAGCACGTGCTATTACCAGCTATCATATTACACCCGTATCATCCCATAATTTATTGCTCGACTGGCTACCCAACGAGGGACGTTTGGCAGGAATTAGCACTTGGGCAAGCCAACAATTTCATGTGCAAAAGGCAAATAATCAAGATCATGAACACATGATGATGCGCCAACAATTACAAACCATTCAACACACGATGGATTTAGAGCAATGGCCTAAAGCAAGACTTTGGACATCCTTACGCAGTCGCTTGCAATTACATATGTTACACGATGATGTTAGTCACCAAGCCTTAACACTACCTGAAGATTTTTCACCCATTCAAGCCGATATTGAGTTGCTTCAACAAACAGCACGCACTTGGTTGAAGGAGTATTGATATGAAATTAAAATTATTATTTTTATTGGCATTGATACTCACCATTGCCTTTACAATCTTCCCTGAAATCGCTCAAGAAAGCTTGAAAATTGAAGCCTTTGGTTGGCAACTTGAGACCAAGCAAGACATCTTTGTAGTCATCATGCTTGTGTTATTATTTATAGGCTGGTTTATCCAACGCCTCAGCAATGCACTGGTAGCAGGTCCTGGTAAAATTTGGCAAACCTTGCGCACAGGTGGTAGGCAACGCCGTGAACAACATTTGCAAACGGCGTTGCATGATTATATTGATATGCGGCAACACAATGGACAACGAACCTTTAAAAAAGCCCGTAAACTACTTCCTGATTGGGCGCAACCATTGCTTGGTAGCTTGAGCCTTCTGCCTCATCAGCAAGGCGATGTAAATATGCAAAACAAACCTTTGGAGGTGGCATTCACAGCACGCATTATCAGTGATCCTGAATGGAAAGACATCATTGATATTGGAAAGCGTCAAGCGCATCTTGAAGCATGGTTAAACGTTCACCCTGATGCACCGTTGGCACAAGTTCGCCTTTTGGATATTTATTTGGAAGAACAATCATGGCAGACGGCACTTGATTTATTGAACGCCATGAAGAACCAACCCTTACGTTCACAAGCATGGATCATTGAAACAAAGGTTTTTGTTCTTTTGGCACTCAGTCAACACGCTACTGGCAGCGAGGCATCCGATTATTTACAACAAGCCGAAAAAATATCGCCCCATCATCACGATGTTGTTTTAGCGCGAGGTCAGGCGCATATTCAAGCCGATAACCCTCAAGTTGCAGAAAAACTTTGGTTAAATTATTTGAAAAAACATGACAGTTTACCCATTGCACAAGCCGCTTTAAATTTAATGAAAGATGAGGGTTTAACAGCTTTTCGTCGCATAGAAAAACTGAAAGGAAGTCAGGCATTGCTTTGGTTGCATGCTTGTTTGGCTCATACTGGAAAGTTGGACGGTTTAGCAGAAGAAACGCTCAAACCATTGTTGGAAAGCAACCCTTGCCCACTCTTTTGGCAAACTTGGGCAGAATGGATGATACAAAAAGAGGAACATCAACAAGCACATGAAGCTTATGAACAAGCCCTTTTATTACAAAATAACCGCTTCTAACGCTGTAGGTACATTTCCTTTTACACTAAGCGGCTTCCCATTTAAAATGGGAAGCCCCGATTTCCAAGACCACGTGATTTTTTCACCTATTCCCCGTACTTTTAATTGCACCCGTATACTTATGAATGATTCTTACCATGATGCTAAATAGTTATCCTGCTTTCTTAAAACAAGCTTTCAAATAGCCCAACACCCAGATAATTTCACCCTAGAATTTATTGAATCGTTTGACCTTCGGCTTCTGATGCTTCTTCTAAACTCCGTTCTAACAAGGATTGGAAATTAACAGGCTCCATCAAAAATGGCATAAAACCACCATCAACAGTCAACTGGCTCATAATTTGCCGCGTATAAGGAAATATAATACTAGGGCAGTTCACAGCCAATACTTGTGTCATATGTTCTTCTGGAATATTTTTGATAAAGAAAATACCAGCTTGTTCCACTTCAATTTCAAACATCACCTTTTCACTTTCTTGATCACGCGTCACCACATTGACTTTTAAAGCAACTTCCCATTGTTCATCATTCAAAGGGAGACTATTCAATGCCAAGTTCATTTCAACACGCGGTTGTCCGCTCGCTTCAGTAAAAACTTCAGGTGCATTTGGATTTTCAAAAGAAACATCTTTTAAATAAACCTTTTGTAAACTTAAAACCGCAGCTTCTTCTGTTTTGGTTTCTTCTATTTTATTTTCTTCAGTTGTCATGATTTTTACCTTTTATCCTTATCCAAGGATATCCTCATAAATTGATTGCAGTTTCAATATCTTTTTGCGAAAAGCCATGTGGCAAACGCGCACCCAATTGTGCCACAACTTTTGCAGCAGCATAGGAACCCAAACGCCCAGCTTGTTGCCAAGTAAAATCATGCGTTACGCCATACAACACACCTGCGGCATACATATCGCCAGCACCTGTGGTATCCATCGCTTCAACAGATACGCCTGCTACAGAAAGAACTTCGCCTTGATCCACCACCATCGAACCTGCTTTACCCAGCGTTAAAGCTACATGATCCACATGTTGATGAAGCGCGTTCGCGATATCCTTAGGATCAGTTTTACCCGTTAAAGCACAACCTTCCACTTCATTGCAAAATAACAAATCTACATCATTCTCAATCAATGCTTGAAAATCATTGCGACACATATCCACCAAAAATGGATCCGAAACTGTCAATGCAACTTTTGTACCTACTCTTTTGGCGATTTCAATCGCTTTAAGGGCTGCTTGCTTAGTTTCAGGACCTGCAAACAAATAACCTTCCACATAAATATACTTGGACTTGGCAATCGCTTCTTCATCCAAATCAGCAGCTTTCAAGCCCACCGAAACGCCCAAGTGTGTTAACATTGTACGTTGTGCATCTGGGGTAATCAGCACCACGCATGTTCCTGTATCACCATCGACTGTATCCACATGTGTCGCCACACCTAAGGCTTTGAATTCATCCAAATATTGTTGACCAAAAGCATCCCGACCTGTTTGACTGGCATACACCGTCTTACCACCCATATCTGCGATACCCACAACCGTATTGGCAGCCGATCCACCTGAACAATAATGCACTTGATGTTCCGACAATGCAGCCAACATCGCTTGTTGACGCTCAGGATCGGTCAATGTCATGATACCTTTTTCAATGCCATTGGCTGATAAAAAATCATCATCACACCGTACTTGTAAATCCATAATGGCATTACCCACACCATAAACATCATACATCATACATTACTCCAAAATAGCCTATTTATTCGCCTGCAACCATCATATTTTCAATGGCAATACTAGGTGTTGCCACTGAACCAAACCACGTTAAATCACTGCCAAGACAAGCAATATTCGCAAACATGTCTTTTAAATTACTCGCAATCGTGATGCCCTGAATAGGACGCTCAATCTTACCACCTTGAATCAAAAATCCAGCTGCCCCACGTGAATAATCACCCGTCACCCCATTCACACCAAAGCCCATCAACTCTGTCACCAAAATGCCATCGCCTATGCTATGAATCATCTCTTCTTGACTCATCTCACCTGCGGATAACACCATATTGGATGTACCAATGCCCATATCACCCGTTAAACCACGCCGTGCATGCCCTGTTGATTCGGTGTGAAGACGTTTGGCAGCATAACGATCGGTTAAAAAACCAGTCAATCGTCCTGCTTCAATCATCGTACGCGGCTGGCAGTGTGTCCCTTCACCATCAAACAAACGATTGCCCATGCCATCTTGATGATCAGGGTCATCAAAAATAGTTACAAAATCAGGAAAAACTGATTCATTCAGTGCATCACTCAAAAAAGAATTCTTTTGTAAGACACTGCGACCATTTATAGCTGATGCTAAGTGCCCTAAGATAGACGTGGCAACCCGAGGTTCAAAGATGACTGTACTGGTTCTACTGCTTAGACCCGAAGCACCCAACATGCGTAAAGTACGCTGCGCAGCTTCATGACCGACTTCTTCGGCAGAGCGTAAATCACGAGCTTGGCGACTGCGTGTATACGCATAATCGCGCTGCATCATCTCACCTTCTCCTGCAATCACTGAAATCGACAAGGAACTTGAGGCACGTTGATAATCCGCCATAAAACCATCCGATGCTGCATAAGCAATGGATGTTTCACCAAAACTAGCATTCGCACCTTCAGAATTAGAAATACGGTCAGAATAGTCCAAACCAGCTTGCTCACACAACAGCGCCGCTTCTTTTGCAGCTTCCACATCCCAACCATGATGTTGATGAGGATGTTTACATGCCCAAGCTTGCATATCCTCAACAGTTGGGTGCTTTGCTCCTTCAGGTGGCATCGCATCGGGATCGGGTTCCGATATATTTGCCATACTGACAACCTGCTTTGCCAAAGCTTTTAAGCCTGCCTCTGATACGTCCGATGAACTAGCCGATGCAAAGGCTAAGCCTTGTGGTGTTTCCACAAATGCCCGTAAACCTACACCGCGCGAATCTTCACGCTCAACAGATTCCAATGCACCATGTCGAACTTGTACAGACTCGCCTGCATCCAAAATCGATAAAGCATCCGCATGTGATGCTCCTGATTGTTGGGCTAAATGAACCAATTGATTCGAAATTTCTTTTAAACTCTGGTTCATGCTTGTGTTCCTCCAACCGTTAATTCATCAATACGAATACTTGGCATACCCACGCCCACAGGTACCGATTGACCACCTTTCCCACATGTTCCAACACCAGGATCCAACGCCAAATCATTACCAATCATGGATATTTTTTGTAATGCTTCATGTCCCATGCCCATCAATGTTGCACCTTTTACAGGATATTGAATAACACCATTTTTCACATAATAAGCTTCGGACGTGGTAAATACGAATTTACCCGATGTAATATCCACTTGACCGCCGCCAAAATTGACCGCATAAATACCCTCATCCAACGAAGCCAACATATCTTTGGGATTATCTTGACCTTCTAACATAAATGTATTCGTCATCCTTGGTTGCACAGGATCAGCATAGGATTCTCTACGCCCATTTCCCGTTGCTGCGACCCCCATCAAACGTGCATTCTGTTTATCCTGTAAATAACCCACCAACACACCATCTTCAATCAATACATTCCGTTGTGTTGGTGTGCCTTCATCATCAAAGTTTAAGGAACCACGGCGATGAGGGATGGTGCCATCATCCACTACTGTCACACCTTTAGCAGCCACTTGTTGCCCCATTTTTTCTGCAAAAACGGAACTTCCTTTTCGATTAAAATCACCTTCTAAACCATGACCCACCGCTTCATGCAATAAAATACCTGGCCAACCTGAACCCAATACCACAGGCATGGTTCCTGCTGGTGCAGCTTTCGCTTCAAGGTTTAACAACGCCAAACGAACAGCTTCACGCGTTAAATGTTCCGCATCATTTTTTTCAATCAACTGACTTAAATCAAAACGTCCACCGCCACCTGCTCCGCCAGTTTCACGTTTGCCATTTTCTTCAACCACTACAGTCACATTCAAACGAACCAAAGGGCGATCATCCGATAAGTGCATACCATCCATGCGAATAATATGAATTTTTGAGAAAGATGCGGAAACACTGGCAAACACTTGTTCTACACGTGAGTCTAAGGAACGAGCCAAACTATCGACTGATTCCAACAGCTTTTTTCGCTGTTCCATCGTGACTTGTTGCATGGGATTGTTTGGCAGATAAAGTTTATGTGATAATTTTAAGGGCGTAATATTTAACGGCTTTTTCATGGAAGAGGTATTTGCAATGGCACGCGCTGCTTTCGCTGCATCCATCAATGCATCTCGTTCAAAACGATCCGTGTATGCATGACCCGATACCTCACCTTTAATGACACGCGCACCCATGCCTTGTGATGTGCTCGCAGACACATGCTTCACCCGCCCTTCTTCAAGCGAAAGTGATTCAGACATACTGTGTTGTAGATACAAATCAGCATCATCAGCATCTGTAGGAATCAAAGCATGTAGCATATCATTCAATGTTTGATGTTCGATGGATAAAATAGAAGAATTCATAAACGCTATCTTTGATAAGTAAGCCTAGAGCGTCAAGGCTTATAAAGAATGATGGCATAAAGATGATCGTTTTGAGATTTGGCAGAAATAAAGTCAAGACATAAAAAAAAACCCGCTGGAATCATAAAGATTCAACAGCGGGTTTGGAATAAATTCTTGGCATCGACCTACTCTCCCACAGCGAACGCTGCAGTACCATCGGCGCA
>JAUZQM010000007.1 GCA_030950985.1 Mariprofundaceae bacterium
GAATCGTGCGGTCTTTTATTTCCCAGGCTGTGGTTCAGAGCGTTTGTTTTCACAGGTCGGTTTAGCAACACAAGCCATGTTGTATGATTTGGGTGTGAATGTGGTGCTCCCCCCATCTTATTTATGTTGTGGTTATCCAAGTACGGCTTCGGGCGATCATGAAAAAGGTGATAAAATCACCTATGATAATCGAGTATTGTTTCACCGTATGAAAAATGCGTTGTCGTATCTTGATTTTGAAGCGGTGATTGTTTCATGTGGTACATGTTATGATCAATTAACACGTTATCACTTGGAAGAAGTGTTTCCCGACGCTCCGTTAATTGATATTCATGAATATTTGATGGAACAAGGGGTCAAAGTAAATCAGGCAGAGGGTGTGAAGTATATGTACCATGAGCCATGCCATACACCATTGAAACGTTATGGGTCTGAAAAAGTGATTGAAAATTTATTGTCTCAACCATCCCTAGAATCGCCTGATTGTTGTGGTGAAGCAGGTACCTTAGCGGTTGCTCACCCTGAGATTGCGGGGAAAATACGTTCACGCAAAGAAGAATCCATGCAATTGACGAGTGAGAAGTTAGCGATCGATGGCAATCAGCCACAAAAAATCCTCACATCATGTCCATCGTGCTTGCAAGGCTTAAGCCGTTTGGAAGGTGAAAGTGGTGTTGAAGCTGATTATATTGTGGTGGAGCTTGCTAAACAGTTGCATGGTGATGATTGGGAAGATGCTTTTGTTAAGCGAGTCAAAGAGGGAGGCATTGAAAGAGTGTTGATGTAACACTTTTTCTTCCTATTGGGAAAAAATATGCTTGAGCCTAAGCTTCAAAAAATTTCACTAACTTGCCAATGTACATTATTAAATGTGAGTAGAAGAAGTCTTTATTATCAATCCTAGAAATATACAAATAAGGTAAATATTAAGGGTAAAATCGTTGATATATTTGAAAAATATCGATGTATGCTGGTGTAAAGGTTCATCAACAGTTACTAGAAGATGGTTTTAAAGTCAGTTTAAATACAGTTAGCAGTGATTCTCAATAAAATGGGATTAAAGGCTGTATTGGAAGTAAAATTTGTACATATAAGAGTGCCCGTCCAAGCATATGAACAATACACGTATCAATTACGTAGATTTGATATGTCTCATACTATCAGGTTTGAAGTAGAGAGATCATGTACATTAAAAAAAGTGGTAGTATATGGTTTATTTAGCGACCGTGATTAATGGGCACTGGGCTTGAGCGATTCCATCACCAGTAAAAATTCAAGGTTTACTAAAGGCATTTGATACGTTTCAAGAAAAACGCTGAGTAAGGATATTTTCAAGAGACAATCCCCCCTTGATTACGCATAAAGCAACTGATGAAACAACTCCAATTGTCCAATGAACACGAATAAAGCCATGTCTTGGCTTTGTTAATGTAGCTGATAACAGTACCCATGTCTCGCCATGCCTGTTCACAACCGTGGTTTTATCCTATTTAAAATCACTCAAGCCCAGTGTCAATGAATAGACTTTATTCAAGCTTAAAAAAGTAGGATTATTTATTTCCGCAGCCCGTCACTTCATCTCTGATGTTACGCATACTCTCATTCATGTGCTCTTTTAATCAGAAATCTAGAAAGAACATTCAGATCACTCTGGAAGTGCGGCTTTAGCCGCGCCGAATGAAGTATCAGGGCGTGGCTAAAGCCACACTTCCTAAGCATGTTAAGCATAGAATAACGCTTCTTTTTCATCAACGTGCGTAATATTAGTTAATCTTTTAACATTCGAATCATCAAAATTGCCATCAAGGCTAAGCCAACCATCGACACAGCACCCAAACCAAATTCATTGAACCACTGACATAGAAAAATCCACAGTATGATGAGCAGCACCGTAAGTGGTATATCTGCCCAATGTCGATCATCACGTTCTTCTTTTTGAATACCAAATGACCAAGGTTTTGAAAATATTTTACTAAGTTGCATCAACCATGGTGTTTTTTTGGCAAAACTTTTACCAAAAACATACGCAGCCAGACCAAATAACACATAATTGAACATCAACATGGCTAAACCCGCATAACCCAACATATCAGGCGCACCACGATTGACATACGCTTCATCAGCATCAAAGGGATCTGCTATGGCAGTATCACCACATACCATCCATAGAATAAACATCAAAAATAATTTCATTATCCACCTTTGTGTTGCATCACATCGCGTGCTATTTTCACCATAAGCAACAATGTTGGTAAAAGATGCCAAAAGACATCAAATATATCCAATAATTGATGTAATTCTCCTGCTTGCCACATATGATATTTTTCTACCAAATGAGGTTCAGGCTGAAAAGGCATCATTGCCATCACAATAGAAGCAGCAATAAGAAAAATATAGGATATATCATCCAGCCATGTCATGATTTTTTTCTCAATAAAAAGGCAAGTTCATAACGTGTGCCTTTAGGTCTGGAAATCATCGTGGGAGGAGAATCCATCCATTGCCATTGAGGGCTTGGAAACAACTTGCGCATATCCAAGAAATCACAATGGTATGGTGGATCACCTTCTTCACCTGTTTGCATCATCGAAAAATAAAGTTGCCCATCATCTTAAAGCCAATGGTAGAGTTTATTGGCATAAGCTTGACGTTGATCAGGAGCAATCGCACATAAACACGTTTGTTCGTAAATCGCATCAAATGCTTGCTCAGGTTCATAATGAAATAAATCACCACACATCACGTTGGCGTGCAAATCGTTCTCTGTTAATGCACGATTTAACGCTTTGATGGCAGTTGGTGCTATATCCAAGGCTGTGACATCAAAGCCCAAACGTGCCAACTCAAGAACTTCATGCCCACGACCACAACTGGGAATCAAGATACGTTGATTTTTATGAAGCCCTGATGCAAGCCAGTGGGTAAGCGCAGGGCTTACCTCACCTCGATCCCAACCCATATTGCCTTGTTGATAAAGTGTTTCCCAAGCAGTTTCTTGATTCATGATGATGATTTCCCTCTATATCCCATCTTTTTTAACTGAATATTCATTAAAATTCGCCTTTTAAATCATTCGGACGTTTGGGTAAGAATGCTGGCACTGTAAGCTGATATGCAGCATAACTAGGATGACTTTTAAGCATGCGCTTTTCTTCTAAACGAGAACCGATGATAAAATATAAACACAATACCAAAGTGAAATGTAATCCATTCCACGTTTGCTCTGGCATCGCTAATAACAACAGCATTGCACCTGTGTACATAGGGTGACGTACCCAACGATAAATACCTCGCACGATAAAAGGATCATCATGTTCAACATCTTTGCGCAAACCTAAAAATACCAAACCATCAATCGGTACGAATGCAGCCAGTGCAATCAATGCTCCAAGGACTTGCAAAGCGATACACAACCATGCCAACCCACCTTCGATATGATACAACGGTATATCAGGTAAATGGTGGATATACCAAGCCCATAAAAGAGTGGTAAGCAAAGATACGATTGAATACGTCAAACGATAATGTGGTTCTTTTAAACCTAAACCATACATCCATTGCTTACAGCTTTGTGAGGCAGTAAAACTATGAAGGTAAGCAAAGAGTAAACCTGATAAATAAATCCAAAGTGTCTGTTCAAGCATGGTCATTCCTCATATTAAGAACTGATGTTACGCACTTTGATGAAAAAAACCGTCATTCCATGCTTAGGAAGTGTGGCTTTAGCCACGCCCTGATATTTTATTCAGCGCGGCTAAAGCCGCACCCCTAGAGTCATGAATACACAGCAATGTCATCCCCGAAATCCGATTAAAAGATCATGGTATGCGTAACATCAGTTAAGAAAACTGAACTTATCGCTTGTATTAGGGAGGGGGAGGTTAAGTAGTAAGTCCAATCTTTTGTTTGATAGATAAGAAAGGGAGATTATTTATTTCCGCAGCCCTAAGCCTTTGAAAAGGCTTCAAAAGCTTGCATCGCTTCAGCTGCATACATTAATGATGGTCCGCCACCCATATAAACAGCCATCCCCAAAGTTTCTGCCAATTCTTCACGGCTTATACCCAAAGCAATCAAAGCTTTTACATGAAAACCAATGCAACCTTTACAGTGCGTCGCAATGCCAACAGATAAAGCAATCAATTCTTTGGTTTTTTTATCCAAAACACCGTCCGCCAAAGCCGCACTTGCCATGCTTGAGAAACCTTGCATGACATCGGGAATATCTTTGCGAATGCCAGCAATCGTGGCTGAAAGTTCTTGTGTATATTCTTGATATGTTTCCGACATAATAAAATACCTCTTTACGGATTTATGAGCGTGGTGAATTTAAAACAGGAATCTGAAAACTAGCATGACATACATATCATATGTATTAAATCACTGATGTTACGGACTCTGGTGAAAAAACCGTCATTCCATGCTTAGGAAGTGTGGCTTTAGCCACACCCTGATACTTCATTCAGCGCGGCTAAAGCCGCACCCCCAGAGTCATGAACACACAGCAACGTTCATCCTCGAAATCCGATAAAAAGATCATGGTATGCGTAACATCAGTGAAATAAGATCACGGAGAAACCATTCCCTCCGTGATTTTCAATATTTTTTAATACTTATTTCAAGCGTTCAATACCCAGTTTTTTCAAGAACGTTTTTTCCATCCAAGGTTCAGATTTACCCGTCTTCATCTTGTGCATATAGTATTTTTCAAAGCCAACCTTAGCGATATGTACCCATTTTCCACCCTTCGCCCAAGTTTTATTGCGTGGTGGAATCTGAGGATAAGCCACCAGAGCCACGCCGCCATCTCCAAAATCAGCCAAGCAAATTGCACCCCAAGTACCACATTTCTCAGGTGCTTCGCCTTTAATATCGTGGGCAATATTATGCACAATTGCAGTCGTCATCGATTCAATCATAAAGCCTGTTTTAGGTGTGCCGACCATCAACGGACAAGCTTCTACAGGTGGAATAGCAACAATCACACCCGTTGCATAAATATTTTTCACATCAGGATTTTGTTGAAACTCGTTGATTTTTACCATACCCAAAGGATTGACAATTTCTTCACATGCAGCCACTGGACCTGCGCCCCTAAATGGCGGCATCAACATGGCAAACTTGTGTTCCAGTGAGCCTGAAGCAATCACTTCGGCATTTCGATCGACTTCTTCATAATCAATCGTATGTTCATGCACTTTCAATGTTCGGCAGTTGGTGATAAATTTAATATCACGTTTGCGGAGTTCTGATTCCAACAAGCCTTTAGAGTCTTCCACGCCACCCAAGCCTAAATGACCAATATAGGGTTCAGGGGTAATCAACGTCATCGGTACTTTATCACGAATTTTACGGCGACGGAGTTCTGTATCAAGAATACAGGCATATTCATAGACAGGACCATAACAAGAAACCCCTTGCACAGCGCCGACCACAATTGGGCCAGGATCTTTACAAAATTCTTCAAAAGCATTGTATGTTTCAACCGCGTGATCAACATGACAAATGGAATGGCTATGACCTTCAGGTCCCATGCCTTCCACCAATTCAAACGCCAAGCGTGGGCCACTGGCAATAATCAGATAATCATATTCCAAAAACTTACCATTGCTCAAACGTAATTTACTTTCAGTGGCTAAAATTTCATCAACACCACAAGAAAGGAAGTGAATGCCTTTTTTATTCAAATAAGGTGAACATTCAAAACTAATTTGTTCTTTATCACGCCAGCCAATCGCTACCCAAGGGTTCGATGGTGTAAAGTGAAAATAATCCACATTAGAAATCACTGTGACTTCATGCTCACCACCAAGCTTCTTAAGTTCTTCTTTCATTTCATAAGCAGCTGGCATCCCACCAATTCCTGCCCCTATAATTGCAACATGTGCCATATACTTCCTCCGTTATGACGAGATGATTACCCCGTTATTTAAACCTTAATCGTTTGGTGTTCTGATTCGCATGATGGCTTATGAACGTGGGCAACTATTGATACCCAAAATTTTATAAAGTGGGCAAAATTTAATCATCGATGTTAAAATAAAAACTACCCCTGCTCCCATTGCCACATCATTCCAAGGTGCTTCGATACCTGCTAAAAAACCTCCAGCAATCAGTGCCACACCAGCAAGCAAGCGCACTATACGATCGATACCTCCGAGATTTCCTTTCATATCTAACCTCCTTTTTATGATTATAATATCATATTATTAGCGAATAATAATATATAAGATCCAATACGTCTGTGACAATGTCACAGTATTTTATATGGATGCTTTAAATTGCTGCTATTGCAACGACAATAAGAGAAGCTTAATGCTCATTAATCAAACGATGTAACATATCCATATCTTGTATTTGAATGCTACCACGTGATAAAGAAATCCAGCCATGCCGTTCAAAATTTTTTAACATACGACTAATGACTTCACGCGCTGTTCCCAATTCAGAAGCCAAATCTTGGTGGGTACAATCAATAAGACCGACTTGTTGACGCTGCAATAAAACGCGCGCCACCCGTTGATCCATACGACCAAAGGCAATATCTTCAATCAACATCATCATGTCACAAATGCGCTGCCCGATGTGCGACATGGCATAACGTCGAAAATCCGATGATTCGATCAATAAACGATTAAATAGATGGGCGGGTAAAAGTATCATCTCAACATCACTTTCCGTCACCCCTTGTGCAGGATAGGGCTGTAAACCTAAAAGGCAGGTGGTTGTTAACATGCAACTTTGCCCAGCTTGCACACGATAAAGCAAGATTTCTCGTCCTTCTGTATTTATTTTATAGACTTTAATTGTGCCAGCCAATAACAGAAGATAACCAGGACAAGCATCGCCTTCCCGAAAAAGATGCTGTTGCGTTGGCGCATGAAGAATATTTTGCTGCGCAATTTCTTGGCGTAAAGCATGGTTGCTAAGATGATCAAATTCGAGAAAGCGATGTATCCAAGGCATCCTTATTGAATGGCATCCAAAGCTTGTTGCAAGAGAGGTTTTGCTTCATTGACCAAGCATTGCAACGCTGGATTATCAATCATCCCGACCATAGCTTCAGGATCAATCATCGAAACAATGGTTTGACCTTCATCATTTTCATAGATGATGACATTGCAGGGCAACATCAAGCCTAATTCTATTTCCAACTGCAAGCCTTGATTGGCAAGCTTCGGGTTGCATGCGCCCAAAATAATATAAGGCTTCCGATCCACATCAATTTTCTTTTTCAGTGTCGCAGCGACATCAATACGGGTTAAAATACCAAAGCCGACATCTTTTAATGCGTCGGTAATTTTAATCTCGGCTTCTTCAATGCTGCCATCAAAAACACACGTCATACCATAATGAGCCATACTATTTTCCTTGGTCAACAGGGTAGTTTTCTTGCATCCATGCCATGGTGCCACCGGATACGTTAATCAGATTTTGATGACCATAATTTTGTTCTAAGAACTGAATCGCTTGCGCTGATCGTCCACCTGAACGACAAATTACATAAACATCGCCTTCGGAAGGAATCTCATCGCTGCGTTGAGGCACTGTATTCAAAACGATTAATGCAACATTGGGGACATGCGCTTGTTGATATTCGCCCACTTCGCGTACATCAATGATAGTGCAAGCCTCGCCACCTTCTTTCGCCGATAACCATTTAGGGTATAAGTCATTCACACTAATTTGTTTCATTATTTCTCCACAGGGTAAGACGATTTTTTCCACGCCACGATGCCACCCACCACATTTTCAATGTTTGTAAAGCCGTGTTTGGCTAACATGGTTGATGCGCGTGCGGAACGTACACCCGAATGGCAATAGACATACACTTGTTTGTTCTTGGGGATTTCTGACAAATGTTCTGCCAATGTTTGCACAGGTATCAAGATTGCACCTTTGATATGACCTTCCGCATATTCTTCGGGGGTACGCACATCCAAGAACATAAAGGGAATCGATGATGTTTTTCCTTGCTGCCAATGTTGATAAGCATGGGTTATGGGGGCATCTTCATAACCATCCGCTGTTTGTGGACCAACGCCACATGCCGTTGCCATCAAGGGCAACATCAATAATGCCATAAGACTTAAACCCAGTTTTTTCATGCATTCTCTCCTTTGTTCACCATCATTGCAGTGTGAAATGTTCATCACTCACGTTCAATTATTTTCCTGATTTCACAGGCAAGCCTGCACCTTGCCATGAACCCATGCCACCTGAGAAGTTATAAACAGGTTCAAAACCAGCATTGGCAAGTTTGGTGGCAGCCATTGACGAACGGTTACCAGAAGCACAAATCACGACTAACGCTTTATCTTTGCTCAATTCATCCATACGTTGGCTAATTTGCCCCAATTCTATATGAATGGCTGTGCTGGGGTGTCCAGATTGCCATTCACTATCCGAACGTACATCAAGCAAGGTATGCGCTTCATTGCGGAACTGATGATAATCAGTCGCAGACATGCTTTTTACGCCTGATAATTTTGGCGCAATAAAACGCTTCCAAAGCAACCAAAAAATAAGTGTTCCAATCATAATATTCACAATATGTTGTTGGATCCAGTCCATGTGTACTCCTTTTCCTGATTGATAAAGCAAGCGCGAGAATCACCGCATAGGAGAGGGGGAGGACGAATCATCCCACGCTTACTAACTGTGTTCCTTAACTGTGTTTTAAACCCAGTTTAGAAAGAATTTTTTCCATCAAACACCATTGCGTGATGCCTGATTGGAATAAGTTGATGCCGACAAATAATGTAAACCATAACCAAGTCGGTTTAGATAAACTCACCCCATTGTATAATGAAGATAAATAAACCGATAAGACAATAAAGCTTCCTGCGATGATACGAATAGCACGTTGAATGGTCATATTGACTCCTTTTCTTTCTATTTATGACTCTGGAGATGCGGCTTTAGCCATGCTAAATCAGCTCATATGGGCGAGGCTAAAGCCACACTTCCGAAGCTATGTTGCACAAGCATCTGCATCGGATTGATTTCGTTGCCATGCTAAATCAGCTCATATGGGCGAGGCTAAAGCCACACTTCCGAAGCTATGTTGAACAGTGACGTTTAATTGTTACAAACATCGATAGATTCTGGTTTGTTGCGTTGCCATAAATAATACATCAGCGGCGTGATAAATAAGGTCAAAATAGTGGCTGAAATAGTGCCAAATACCATCGATACGCCCAATCCACCAAACACAGGATCAGATATCATAATGGATGTCCCTGCGATGACTGCCAATGCTGTGAGTAAAATAGGACGCGCTCGAACAGCGCCCGCTTCTAATACAGCAGATTTCACATCGTAACCCTGTTTTCGATAATCTAAGATAAAATCAATCAACAACGTTGAGTTGCGCACCACAATGCCTGCCAAAGCAATCATGCCAATCATGGATGTGGCAGTGAACGGTTGACCTGTCAGCCAATGTCCAGGGAAAATACCAATCATAGTGAGGGCAGTCGGAGCCATGACCAGCATGGGTAAAATAAACTGACCATAATATGCGACCATCAAAATATAGATTAAAATTAACCCAACCATAAACGCTGCACCTAAATCTCGGAATACATCAAGTGTTAAGCGCATTTCACCATCCCACAACAAATGATAGCCAAAGGTATCATCGGGTGCGGTTGCTCCAAAATGCATGCCACCTGTCTTTAAGGTTACTCCCGGGATTATTTCAGTACCATCAATATGCTGATCAATATCCAAGAGTGAATACACCTGAGAACCTTGTTTGGGTTCACCACTGACATAACTCACAGCATGACCATCTTTACTAAATATCGGTTTAGCAACCATGTTTTCTGTCACTGAAACAATGTCGGATAGCGAAATAGAGCCATGTTGTGAACTTACATAAATGCGATCTAAATCTTCAATATGCCCTCTTAATGCTCGTGGTAATTGAACTTGTAACATCACTTGATGGCGTTCACCCTGCATATGTACTGCGCCAACATTGTAACCTTGCAAGAAGTCGCGCAAAGCCGTTTCAAGCTGTGCCGTAGAAACACCCAATTGTGCCGCTTTTTCTTTATTGACGGTCAATGTGTATTGCCGTTGATTCGCGCCCACGGAATCATCCACATCGACAACATCATAAGTTTGCGCAAAACGTTGTTTCACAGCTTGGGCAATGGCGCGCTGTTGATCGTAATCAGGGCCATAAATTTCCGCCAATAAGGTCGCTCGAACAGGAGGTCCAGGGGGATCTTCTACCAATTTTACCGAAGCCTTAGGGTGAGCGGCTAAAATGGGTGCAAGCATGTTGCGTACATCCAACACGATATCGGATGAAGACTCGCTGCGTTCATGTTTGTTGACCAAATTGACACGGATTTCACCCAAATGTGGTGCTTCTCGAAACAATGCAGCCCCACGTAAAATACCATTGAAATCAATCGGGCCACCACGTCCAACAAAGGTTTCATAATCTTTCACTTGTGGATGTTGGCGCAAAACATTGCCGATTTTGCGTGCTAAAGCATCGGTTTCTTCGAGTGTTGAGCCTTCTGGCAAATCGAGTGTGATATTCAAGGTGTTTTGATTGCCTTTGGGCAACATTTTCAATTCAACAGCACCTTGGCTTAATGGTCCATTGATGCCAGCAGGACGAATAAACTGCCAAGCAGGTTCGAACATCGCAGCGATAAACATCAGCAATACAATGATAGAAAAAACACGTCGATGGCTTGCTTTTTCAAGCAGCGGTGATGCCAATCTCATATAGGTACGATGCACCCAATCTTGAGGCTCTGTATCTTTTTCTTCCATGGTCAATTTAGAAATTTTGCAAGGCAAAAAACGTTGTGCAATCCAAGGTGTGAATGCATAAGCAATCAACAACGATGCTGCCATCGCAATCGGTGCATTAAACGGAATGGGTGCCATATAAGGTCCCATCATACCTGTCACAAATGCCATCGGAATAAAGGCTAGAATCACCGCAATGGTGGCAATAATGGTGGGTTTACCCGTCTCATTGGTGGCACGAATAATCAAAGCCACTTTTTCAGAGAGATTGCTCACCCCTTTGTGTAGATGGCGATGAATGTTTTCAATGACCACAATGGCATCATCGACCAATAAGCCAAGGGCAAGAATCAATGCAAACAAGGTGATGCGATTGATAGTTTGATCGGCTAAGAAACCAATCGCCAGCACCACAAACAAAATAATCGGAATATTCATGGTGACAATCGCAGCTTCACGCCAACCTAAGAACAATAATAAAATAATCATTACCGTACCAATCGCGATGCCCAAATGCTCAACCAATATATTCACCGCATCATCCGCACGTTTGCCTGAATCACGGGTGATTGTCACGTCTACATTATCGGGAATAAAATCACCTTGCAGTCGTTTCAATTGATCTGCAATCGCTTGCGTCACCACCACAGCATTGCTTCCACGTTTTTTCGATAATGCAATGGATACGGCAGGTGTTTCAGGTTCTCCCATCTGTTGCTTGGAAGCACCTCCCAAAGCAATACGATGCAATTGATTGGCTTCTGTTTTACCATCCACAATACTGGCAATATCACGCAAATAAATCGCTTTTCCTTGCCATGAACCGACCACCAGTTGCCCAACTTCTTGTGCTGTTTTTAAGAATCCATTCAGCCAAATGTTCACCACTTGATTGCTGCCGACCAATGAACCGACATCACCCCCACTATTGGAAGTTTGCAGCGTTTGATGCAAACGATCCAAGGGGATGCCATAAGCTGCCATTTTGGCAGGGTCGATTTGAATACGGATGTCATGATCTTGCCCACCGATAATATCGGCCACTGAAACATTGGGAATTGGAGCTAATTGATCACGAACACGTTCTGCCAAGCGTTTTAAGGCTAAACCATCCAAGCTTTGAGATGACAGTGTGATGACTGACACGGGTACATCATCGACATCCATCGGTTTAATCATGGGTTGAGATGCACCTGCGGGTAAACGGTCTAAATTGTGCATGATGCGATCATATAATTTCACAAGGCTGGTTTCTTTGTCTGCACCCACTTTGAACATCACAGTGACTACACCCATCTCATTCATCGCTGTGCCATAGGTATGTTCCACGCCTGTCATTTCACGCAACACACGTTCAAGCGGGCGCACAATAAGGTTTTGAACTTCTTCAGGGCTTGCCCCTGACATCTGTACAATCACATTGGCTGCTGGCACATCAATTTGAGGATTTTCTTCACGCGGTGTAATCATCAACGCCAATGCACCAATGAGAAAAATAAGCACACTAATAATGGGAGTGAGATTGGTTTGCATGGAAAACTTACCCAGTTTTCCTGCAATATTGAGCGGTACGTCGTGTTCTTTTTTATCGCTCATGGTTGAACCTTCATGCCTGTTTTTAATGCAGGTTTGCCACCCCAAACAAGGATATCGCCAGCCTGTAAACCAGCCAAACTTTCCCACTTCGCAGCAATTTTTTGACCAACACGAATCAAACGATAATGCACGATTGCATGAGCATCTTTCACATACACGCCATGTAAGCCTTGTTGGCTCACGATTGCATCTTTAGGTATCAACAAGGTGGGGCGAACACCCGTTTGAAAACCTGTTTGTGCATACATACCCGGATGAATATCGACCACTGATGGCAAGGATATTTTAACTAAAAATTGGTGTGAAACTAGGTCAGCTGCTTGTACGACTTGACGCACAATGCCTTGAAAATGTTGCTTAAGTGAAGCAATGACAACATCAACACGATCCCCTTCATGAATTTTTCCAACATAAAGTTCGGATACATAGGTTTGCACCAATAAGCTACTGGGATCTTCCAAGGTTAAAATAGGCATACCCGCCGATGCCAAATCACCTTGCGCCATGCGTTTTTCCACCACCACACCATTCACGGGTGATAACACTTTGGCATAACTCAACGCATGTTTGGCTTGTTTCACTTGAGATTTTGCCACATCGTAACGTAATTTTACGGTGTCAAACTGTTGAGAAGTCACAGCACCTTGCTTTAACAAGCTTTTATAACGTGTTAAATCAGCTTGAGCATTGTTCAAATCCGCTTTGGCCTGAACCAAGGCTTGTTTGGCATGAACAGCGTCAATATGTAATAAAACTTGCCCTGCTTGAACACGATCTCCCTCGCGCACCTTCATATCACGAATATAACCCGATAAACGACTGCTAATGGAAACACGATGATCCGATGCCACAGTACCACTGGTGATATAATGGGTGGCAACATCTTGTAAATGAAGCTCTAAATGATGTGCAACTTGGGTATGTATTGGATTGACATGAACGGTTGCCGTTTCTTTTTCTCCACACGCACTCAAACTTAACAAAGCAATAAGCGCCCAATATATTGGACGATGACATGACTGTTTTTTATGGATTCTCATTGAACAACTCCCTCATTTAATAACTAATGTTACGCATACCATGATCTTTTCATCGGATTTCGGGGATGAACTTGCTGTGTATTCATGACTCTGGGGGTGCGGCTTTAGCCGCGCTGAATAAAGTATCAGGGCGTGGCTAAAGCCACACTTCCTAAGCATGAAATGACGGTTTTTTCACCAGAGTGCGTAACATCAGTTAATAAGCCTGCGGCAAGTAACAACGCAGCTTTGGCAAGCATCACATCGTAAGCCGCTTGAATGGTGGAAACTTCAGCCTCATCCGAGCCTAATTGCGCGCGAAGTAAGTTTGATGTGGTTTCTAAACCTTGTTGGTAGCGTAAGGATTGAATACGCAGTGCCTCTTGTGTTTGTTTGGCGGCTTCTTGTTGTCGTTGAATGTGTTGTTTTGCCAAACGCAATGCACGATAAGCTTGTTTGATTTCATGCTGTATGTGCTCTTGTTTATCTTGAAGTTTCCATTCAAGCTCACTTTTTTCCCATGTTGCTCGGCGTTGTTGCGCATCGGCACCACCGCCATCCCACACATTCATGCTGATTGTCATGCCTACGCTGCTATTACCATGTTGGATATTGGGTGTTAGACTGTTCCATGTTTGGGCGGCGACAAGGTTTACCTTGGGTAAATCCAGACTTTTTAGTGCTTCTTGATGCGCTTTTGCCATGCGAACTTGTTGTTGCATGGCTTTGAAATCCAAACGCTTATCTGATGCTTGTTCTAACAGTCTATTCAATGGTTGAATATTGAAAACGATATGGGGTGCGTCCAAATCAACCGTTTGTAAATCCTGATGATTGCCCATGATAAGTGAAAGCTGTTCTTGTTTGTTGGCTGTTTCATTTTTGGCTTGAGACACCATTTGTTGCCGTTGCAAGACATAAACATGGGCATGCATGACATCACTCATCAACGCCATACCTTTACATTGCAAGGCCTTGACATCGTTCCAGCGTTTGATGGCAACATCGACTGATTTTTGTTGCACAATCTGTTGCTCACGGGCTTGGCGTACTTGCAAATAGATGGCAATGGTTTGATACATACGTTGTTGTTTCTGGAAATCCAGCATCAAGGTCGATGATTTGGCGTGGGCTTCCGCTTGAGATGTTGCTGCCTGCAAGGCACCAGCTGTAAACAATGGTAAACTTAGACCTAAACGTGTTTGATAATTTTGACGGTAACTTGGGTGATTTAAGGTGTTGGGATTGAAATCAGCAGCCCTCACCGATTGTTGGCTTAATTTGCTTCCAAACACTTCCAAAGGGTTATTGCTATAACGCCAAGCCGTTGAAAATTGAATGTTCGGCATACTGTAAGATTTCGCTACATCCACTTGCGCACGAATACTTGCAAGATGTTGTTCATCGGCTTTGATTTGAACGTTGTGTTGTAACATTTGCTGCACACTTTCTTGTAACGATAATGTTGGGTTACCATAAGCGAACGATGGAACCAGTAGCGATATAATTATAATATAATGATTTTTTAATATATTAGATAAAAAAAACACAGTTCAATGCTCCTTTAAAAGAATTGTAGGTTCAGCATCAACCAAAGCTTGTTCACACATTTCAGGGCAATAAATACTTTTTAAAGCCTGCACCAATTCAGCAAAGGCAGGATTGGCAATATGATAATAAACCTGTTGCCCTCTTTTTTCATTTTTCACAATGCCAAGCAAGCGCATTTTAGTTAAATGTTGTGATAAATTTGATTGTGATGCACCCGTCGCTTCCATCAGTTCTGCCACACACATCGTGCCATTCAATAAATGACACAACACACTTAAGCGCACTTCATGGGCAATGGCACGAAGCCCTTCACTGGCAGCACTGATTTTTTCTTGTGGGATACTTTGCATGGGGCGAAGTATGTAAATATTTTATTATATTAGCAAGTGGTGATTTATCTAACTAATGTTATGCATAATATCATCCCGTGATCTTTTAATCGAATTTTGTGGATGAACATGGCTGTGTGTTTATCATTCTGGGGGTGCGGCTTTAGCCGCGCTCTGATACTTCATTAGATCGGAAG
>JAUZQM010000070.1 GCA_030950985.1 Mariprofundaceae bacterium
ACCAGTGTTAGACTTGCCCGGATGGTGAAACTGGTAGACACAAGGGACTTAAAATCCCTCGATCATTACGATCGTGCCGGTTCGACTCCGGCTCCGGGCACCATATTGCAGTCTTAAAAAGACCGATAAAGACCAGTAAACCTCGTGTTTTCTGGTCTTTTTTTATTTTGGAGTTCTTCTTGTTTCCCCGACCCTTAGGCAACCATCGATTGGCGAATTTCTTCAGCCTTTTTCTGACCACATAGCTTGCCAAGTAAGTGCAAAGAAAACGCCATCGCAGTACCAGGGCCTCGACTCGTAACAAGAAAATCATCTTCCACAACCGTTTCATCCACATACACAGATGAGGGCTGCAATGATTCCATCTCAGCCTGACAAGATGGATATGAAGTCACACGTTTCCCTGCCGTCAATCCATAAGCAGCCAACGCCATCGGTGCAGCACATATCGCAGCAATCAATTTACGCTCTTCACGCAAGCGATTCACCACAGCTTTCACATTCGCATCATCGCGCAATAAAAAAGCATTCGGCAAGCCACCCGGCAACACAATCATATCCCAAGCATCATGCATCACCTGTTCCAATGCTGCATCCGCTTGCAATGTAATCTTGGAACGCCCCAACACAGGTGCTCCATCCAAACTTGCCGCACAGACTTCCACATCCGCTCTACGCAACACATCAATCACTGTAATCAGTTCAATTTCTTCAACACCCTCTGCAAAGGGAATCAATACCTTACTCATTATGCTTACTCCTCACATCCAGTTATTAGCACAACACCTTACAACATGATGTCAAAAGTATCGCACATCCATCCTATCTCCACCTGTTGACGTATCTCTAATACCAAACCAGATATAAAGAAATAAACTTGCACAAGTATTTCTCTACGATTTATTTTTTTGCCTGATAAGCTCTGCAAAATTTTTATACATATCTATTTGTAACTATTTATTCAATATACCATAAAACATGGCTGTAACTTTTCAGATTGTCGCTTATGTTGCTGATGACAAGGCGAAAAAGCGGAGCTTACTACCGTAAGTGAGCATTTTTTAACGCTGGCAGCGAGAAAATAAGGGATTAGCTGAATAGTTACATCTATTTTATTATCAATCCAATACACAGGGGTACAGCATGGGACTATTAAGCGGAAAGAAGGGGTTAATTTTAGGATTAGCCAATGATAAGTCTATTGCTTGGGGCATAGCTCAAGCTTGTCAACGTGAAGGTGCAGAACTTGGCTTTAACTATATGGGCGAACAATTGGAAAAGCGTGTGCGTCCTTTGGCTGCTAAAGTCGATGCAAGTTTTATTGAATCTTTGGATGTTAGCGATGATGCACAACTGGATGCCTTCTTTGATAAAGTCAAAGAACAATGGGGCGAATTGGATTTCATGGTCCATTCCATTGCCTTTGCCAATAAAGATGCCTTGCGTAAGCCTTTTTCAAGCACCAGTCGCGAAGATTTTCGTTTGGCTTTGGATATTTCAGCGTATTCATTTGTTGCTTGTGCACAACGTGCCGCACCATTGATGAAAGAAGGTGGCAGCATGGTCACCATGACTTACCTTGGATCAGAACGCGTTGTTCCAGGTTACAATGTGATGGGCGTTGCCAAAGCAGCCTTAGAAGCATCCACACGTTATTTGGCGCAAGATTTAGGGCAAAAGAATATTCGTGTGAATGCTGTATCAGCGGGACCTATTCGCACACTGGCAGCTTCAGCAGTAGGTGACTTCCGTAAACTAATGGAAAAAAGTGCGCGAGGTTCCATGTTAGGGCGCAATGTCAGTCAACAAGAAGTCGGCAACACCACCGCTTATTTACTCTCTGATTTAGCTTCAGGTGTTTCAGGTGAAGTACACTATGTCGATGCAGGTTTCCATGTGGGTGCTGGTGACCCTGGCGTAGAATAAGGAGGCTTTGCCATGTCAGGCTCAAGTTTTGGTGATATTTTTCGTGTTTCAACAGCAGGTGAATCGCATGGTGCAGCTTTGGTTGCTATTGTGGAGGGCTGTCCTGCGGGCATCACACTTTCCGAGGCAGATATTCAGCCTGATTTAGACCGCCGCAAACCCGGTCAATCAAAATACACCACACAGCGCCGCGAAGCCGACGAAGTGGAAATCTTATCGGGTGTTTTTGAAGGTATCACCACAGGCTGCCCGATTGCTTTGCTCATTCGCAACACCGACCAACGCAGTAAAGATTATTCAGAAATCAAGGATAAATTTCGCCCCGGTCATGCTGATTTCACCTATTTTCACAAATATGGTCGACGTGACTACCGTGGTGGCGGTCGATCGTCTGCACGCGAAACGGCAGTTCGTGTCGCTGCGGGAGCGATTGCCAAACAAGTTTTAAGCCACTTTGGTATCAGCATTTTAAGTTGGGTCGATCAAATTGGCCCTCATCGTGTGAATCCAGCAGCTTTTCAAGCCGATGAAATTCGCAACAACCCATTTTTCTGCCCTGATGCAGAAACAGCCATGAAGATGGCTGAATTTATGGAGTCATTACGTAAACAACATGACTCTATTGGTGCCGCTGTCGTGGTTGAAGCCTACGGCATGATAGCAGGTTTGGGCGAACCTGTATTTGACCGTTTAGATGCTGATATTGCCAAGGCAATGATGTCGATTCCTGCCGTGAAAGGGATTGAAATTGGTGATGGTTTTGCTTGTGTCGAAGCTTATGGCAGTGAATTTGGCGACCCTATTCGGAAGAATGGATTCCAAAGCAATCATGCTGGCGGTATTTTAGGTGGTATTTCCAACGGAGACACGATTCATGCACGCTTGGCCATGAAACCAACCTCTTCTATTTTAACGTCACGTCCCACCATTGATATTGCAGGCAATGAAACTGACATTATCACCAAAGGTCGTCATGATCCTTGCGTGGGTATTCGAGCTGTTCCGATTGCAGAAGCCATGCTAGCTCTTGTTTTAGCTGATCATTTATTGCGTCATCGTTCAAGCCAAATCTAACAAGCATGCCATGTAAAAGCTTAGCAGGTCGCCAAGTATTGGTCACACGCTCCAAGCAGCAATTTCAAGCCACGGCCAGCCTCATACACGAATATGGGGCTGTGGCGTTATCCTTACCGTGTCTTAAAATCGACTATTTACCCCAAAATATTCAAGCTGCTTTGAGTCAACTCAATCCTGATATGGATGTATTGTTGACCAGCCGAAACGGTGTTGAAGCACTCGCAGGAGCCAGTGAGCTGCCTTTGCATCAAGCACTCAAATACCATCGAATCGCCGTTGTTGGCAAAAAAACATGCCAAGCCTTACAAGCTTATGGCATTGAAGCCAACATCATTCCCCACATGCAATCACAACGTGGTTTATTCGATGCCTACCAAAGCATAGGACTTCCTCAATCATTGATGTTTTTTCGAGCCGAAGAAGGTAGCGATTTTTTATCCCATCATTTACAAGCCCAAGGCATACCTGTTCAAACCATCGCAGCTTATCGGACTATTTGTCCCAATGATGATAGCTCCTCCATCATCGAAGCCTTAAAACAACATACCATTGATGCCGTACTTTTGGGCAGTGCCAAAACAGCCCAACATTATCTTCAGCGCATTCAAAATATAGCCATTGCCAATACACCCATTGTGGTCGTTATCAGTCAACAAGTCGCCGATGCTGCTGACAAGCTGGGCTTGAATGTGCAGCTTATCGCCAAACAAACCAGTTTTGCATCGATGTTAGATGCATTGGAAAATCATTTTTCTTAATGGAGTTGGAAAACATTATGTCCTTACCTTCTTTAACTATTCGCCCTCGTCGTTTACGCCAAAGCCCTGCGATTCGCCGCATGACCAGTGAAACATCTCTTTCAACCGCTGATTTTATTTATCCGATATTTGTCGATGAAAGCATCAGTGAAGCGGTTGAAGTAAGCAGCATGCCGGGAGTCTCTCGTATTCCTGTGAGCGATGTGGCTGCGATGATCAAAAAAGTGGAAGATGCAGGTATTTCAGGGGTTATTTTCTTTGGTTTACCCAGTGAAAAAAATGCCAGTGGTTCAGCAGGTTGGGATGATGACGGTATTGTTCAACAAGCGATTCGTGCTGCCAAAGAAGCTTGCCCCAATATCTGTGTCATTGCGGATACATGCTTTTGTGAATATACCGATCATGGGCATTGTGGAGTGTTACATGGTGAAACCGTTGATAACGATGCAACCTTAGAAAATCTGAAAAAAGAAGCAGTATCGTATGCCAAAGCGGGTGTCGATATGGTCGCACCATCGGGGATGATGGATGGTATGGTTGCCGCTATTCGTTCAGGTTTAGATGATGCAGGATTTCAAGATACGGTGATTATGTCGTATGCCGTCAAATATGCCTCTGGATACTTTGGACCTTTCCGAGAAGCTGCCGATTGTTCACCCAGTTTTGGTGATCGTGCCAGTTATCAAATGGATCCTGCCAATCGACGTGAAGCCATTCGTGAAGCGTTATTGGATGTCGATGAAGGGGCAGATATTTTAATGGTCAAACCTGCTTTAGCCTACATGGATATTGTGCGCGAAGTGAAAGATGCCACGCAATTACCGATGGCCGTCTATAATGTGTCGGGCGAATATGCGATGGTGAAAGCTGCGGCTGCCAATGGTTGGATTGATGAAAAACGTGTGGTACTTGAAACCATGTTGGGCTTTAAGCGTGCAGGTGCGGATTTAATTCTATCCTACCATGCTTTGGATGTTGCTCGCTGGTTAAGCGAGGATTAAACACATGACCGAGCCAAGCATTCAATCCCCAACGGACTTCCCTCTGGATGAACAGATGGAAGCAACACATAAGCCGAGCAAAGAAATAGTGATGGTGAAACAAAGTAAACGCTGGTTATGGTTACTTTTGGGGTTGCTACTTGGCTCGGTTGCCTCTCTCTTCACCCTACCTTATTTACCCCAAGTGATTGTCAATCAACAAGCATTGAAAGAACTGCAAGCAAGTATTGATACTTTACAGCACCACTTCAGTGATTTTCCGCAGTTGAAAGATGATATGCAAACACTTTCATATGATGTGCGAGCCTTACATCAAACACAAACAGATGTTCGCACTGCTCAAAAGGCCATCGAAACGATGCAGCTTCATTCACGTTTAAGTTGGATTGTTCATTCATCCAGTCATTTGCCTCAAATACGCTTGGCATGGGAAGAAATTGTTCTTTTACCGTCACTGAATGAAGCACAACAC
>JAUZQM010000071.1 GCA_030950985.1 Mariprofundaceae bacterium
CCCCCTTGCCCGGGCTCCTTCCCCGCCCCCCTTCGCCATCCCGGGCCCCCCCACCCCCCCCACTTCCAAAGTATAAGATGACGATATTTTCATACTTGAAAACTACTATCGATGATGATTCAACCATTCGAAAACGTCTTCATTTTGTCATAAATCTGATCACGCACACGGCGAAACTCATCCATAATTTGCGCTTCACTACCTGTTGCCTTGGCTGGATCGTCAAAGGGCCAATGTTGTTTCTCACAACTGACCCTATTTTTGTGACCGTTCGACAAAGCGATGATATTTTATATCATTGCCTCTTTTTTAGGCAGAGGTTTCATTTTGGCACACGCAGTTCTTTCTGGTTTTCAATTGGGCACACATCATATTACATCACCTGTGGTTTTAGCACCGATGGCGGGCATTACAGATTTACCATTTCGACGTATTTGTCGGCGTTACGGCATTGGTTTAACAGTCACGGAAATGATTGCATCTCGGGCTGTGGAGCAAGGGCGCGAACGCACGGAACGTATGGCGGAATTGGATGATGATGAATCACCAGTATCCATTCAAATTGCAGGTTCAGATTCTAAATTTGTCGTCGATGCGGCGCATTGGGCGGTATCGCGTGGTGCGGATTTTGTGGATATTAACATGGGTTGCCCCGTGAAAAAAATATGCAAGCAAGTGGCTGGCTCGGCGATGTTAAAAGATGAAGCTTTGGTAGCACGCACCATTCGGGCAGTCGTGGAAGCCATTGATATTCCTGTCACTCTGAAAATCCGAACGGGTTGGGATGAGCCGAGTAAAAATGTCGCACGCATTGCCAAAATTGCCGAAGATGAAGGCATTCAAATGTTGACCGTGCATGGGCGAACACGCTCGCAAATGTTCAATGGTCATGCGAATTGGGAAGATATTGCTTTGGCCAAAGATGCTGTATCGATTCCAGTGATTGGTAATGGTGATGTGGTCAATGGCGAAAGTGCCTTGGAAATGCTGAGAATTTCAGGCGCAGACGGTGTGATGATTGGGCGAGCAGTGCAGGGAAATCCTTGGGTATTGCAAGAAGTACATGCTGCCATTATGGGTTTAGATAAACCTGCAAAACCAAGCGCTCAAGAGCGTTGGGATGTGGTTTTGGAGCATATGCAACATTTGGCATCGCATCATGGTGTGAAATTTGCATCCAAAGTGGCACGCAAACATGTGGCTTGGTATAGCAAAGGCTTTCGTGATTCCGCAGATTTTCGGGGCTATTTTCAACGTTTGGATGATTGGCAGCAGCAATTGGATGTGGCAGAAGCCTATTTTTTATCGTTAGACACAGAAGTGATGGCATCGCTTTGATAGCATTTAATGAAAGACAGCAAGATATAAGTTTTCCACTGTTGGGCATGATGCCTGTTGCCGTGATTTTGTTGGATAAAGCAGGACATATCACACATGCCAATGAATTAGCACAAAGTTATTTAGGCACCTCCTTGAGACGCTTATCGGGTCTACATTTATCTCGATTTATACAACCATCTTCTGAAGTTGAAAGCATGTTAAGCCGGGCATTATTGGGTGAAACAGTGGCCGATGATGGTTTTTGTGGGCGTGATAATCATATACCTTATTCCTTACATTTTTCATGTCGGCACGATGAAGCGGGTGTGGTCATTGCCTTGATTCCTGAAGCCAATCGTTCAGAAGTGGAAGAACATGCTCACCGTCATGAAATGGCAGAGGCAGTGGCGCGTATTGCTTTGGAAATGGCGCATGAAGTGAAAAATCCTTTGGCATCGTTGCGTGGTGCAGCGCAATTATTGCATGAACAAAGCGAGGGTGACGCCAAAGAAATCAGCCAACATATTATGGATGAAGTGGATCGTATTCGTCAGCGGATTGATCTTTTTTTGCAAGTCGGACCGCATGCCAATATTGCGAAATCAACGGTGAATATTCATGCCATGATTGATGATGTTTGTGCGAATGCGGAAGACGTGTGTGTGCAACGTGTTTTTGATCCCAGTGTGCCTGATATGTTGTTGCATAAGGAACGTTTTCGCCAAGCGATTGAAAATTTATGGCAAAATGCCTTGGAAGCAGGAGCGGATCGGATTGTTTGGGAAACCCGTGTTGCTCCTTTGGTGGCACTAAGAGGTCATCATGGCACGGTGTTGGAATTGTGTATCCGCAGCAATGGCAAATCGATTCCAGAAAATTTAAAAGACCGTTTATTTGAACCGTATGTTTCAGGTAAAGCGCGTGGAAGTGGCTTGGGTTTGGCGATTGTTCAACGTGTCATGCAAGAACATGGTGGTCGAATCAGTATAAAATCACGCCGTGGTGAAACATGCTTTGTGATGCATTTACCCGTTTACAAAGGCAATCAGGAGCATGTATGTACGCATTGATTGTCGATGATGACGCGGGTATTCGTTGGATTTTATCGCGTGTCTTAAAAGAAGAAGGTTTTGATGTACTTGAAGCTGGAACCTTAGCCGATGCCAAAGCCTTGCAATCGCCAGCCATCGACTTGGTTTTTTTGGATGTTTTTTTACCCGATGGCAATGGTATTCAGGCATTATCTTCAGGGATGTTTACAGCGCCTGTGATTATGTTGACAGCGGAAACAACCTTTGGACATGCAGCGGAAGCCTATCGAGAAGGGGCGATGGAATACCTTCCGAAACCGTTTGATTTGGATGAAGTGCGGCGTTTGGCGCAACGGGTGTTAGGCAGCAGTAAAAAACCTAAAAAAGAAGCTGAAAAGAAGAAAAAAACCGCTAAAAAAGAAAAAAAGAACATTATTATCGGGCGAAGCCCTGCCATGCAGGTGTTGTTTCGGACATTGGGGCGTGTTGCTCCTTCTGATTTAACGGTGCTGATTACAGGTGAATCAGGCACAGGCAAAGAATTGGTGGCGCAGGAACTGCATCGTTTAAGCCATCGTAAAAAAGAGCCATTTATCGCCATCAATACAGCAGCCATTCCAGCCGAACTATTGGAATCAGAGCTGTTTGGTCATGAAAAAGGGGCGTTTACAGGTGCGGATAAACAGCGATCTGGGCGTTTTGAAGATGCCGATGGTGGCACACTTTTTTTAGATGAAATTGGTGATATGCCGATGGTGTTACAGTCGAAAATGTTGCGTGTTTTAGAAATGGGCATGGTGCAACGCATTGGTGGCAATGAAGAAAAGAAGGTCAATGTGCGTGTATTGGCGGCAACCCATCAAAATTTACAGCGCAAAATTCATGATGGTCAGTTTCGTGAAGATTTATATTACCGTCTCAATGTCATCCCTGTGCATATTCCGCCTTTGCGAGAACGGCGTGATGATATTCCAGAATTGGCAGCGACATTATTGCAACAAGCTGCGGATGAATTGAGTATGACAGCACCTATTTTATTGGATCACTCCATTGATTTACTGAAACGCTATGATTGGTATGGGAATGTTCGAGAACTTAAAAATGTGATGCGGCGTTTGGCGGTGTTGACACCCGGTGCAAGTATTACGGTATCGGATGTGGCACTGGCATTGGGTCATGATGGTGGACAACAAGCGTTGGGTGGCTTGGAATCCTTAGATGAAGCAGTCACACGTTGTTTGCGAGCTTATATGGATAAATTGGGTTATGCAGAGGCAACAGGTTTGCATCATCATCTTTTATCGATGGTTGAGCCTGCGTTATTGAATTTGGTGCTTGAAAAATGTCGAGGGAATCAGCTCAAGGCATCCGATATGTTGGGTTTAAATCGTAATACTGTACGCAAATTGATTCGCCAATATGACATTGATCCAGCGGCATTTAAGGAATAATGGATGGATGCTTGGGTGATTTTTTGGTGGTAAGCGTTTATCTAGGAATGCCTTGGCGAGCGAGTTCATCGGCTTTTTCGTTGCCTTCGTTGCCTGAGTGACCTTTCACCCATTGCCAGTTCACGGTATGCGTTTGATTGAGTGCATCCAATGCTTCCCATAAATCTTGGCTCACCACTGGTTTTTTAGCCGAATTTTTCCAGCCACGTTTTTTCCACCCCACAATCCATTGGGTGATGCCTTGAATGACATATTTAGAATCCGAATAAATGGTGATATGGGAAGGCTTTTTGAGTGCTTTTAAGGCTTCAATGGCAGCTTGTAATTCCATACGCTGGTTGGTGGTGTTTTTTTCACCACCGCAAAGTTCTTTTTCATGCTCGCCATAGCGTAACCATACACCCCAACCACCCGGGCCAGGGTTTCCAGAGCAAGCGCCATCGGTGTACGCAATGAGTTTGGGCGTATTCAACTTATGACTTCCGTTGCACAAGCATGATCGTGCCAAAAACCAATAAGCTACTACCTAAAATCATATGCCAATGGGGAATATGCAAGGTTTGCCCCAATAACATGGCAATGCCTGCTGCACTTAAAAGAACCCCCATGATAGTCGGAATGAAGGATGATTTGGGTGGTTCCATCAATTTACTTTGTTTCACATGTTCAATCATGGTGTCGATGCGAGTGGGCAATGTCATCCAATCATATAACTGTGTTTTAACATCCTCCGCTATATGTTCGATGTGGGCTTTAGGCCCCATGTGTTTCATCATCCAGTTACTCACCAATGGTTTAGCAAGTTCCCAGATGTTGACATCATCGGCAAGTTCTCTGGCAACACCTTCAATGACCACCATCGTTTTTTGTAACAATAGCAATTCAGGTTGCGTTTCCATTTGAAAACGTTCGGTGACTGCAAACATGGAAAGCAAGAGTTCAGCAATGGAAATATCAGCCAAAGGTCGGTTAAAAATAGGCACGGCGACTTCGCGTAAAGCATCTTCAAACGCCGATATATTGGTATCACGCGGGACATAACCTGCTTCCACATGAACAATCGCAGCTTGATGATAATCCTCACGTAAAAAGGCTAACAACATATCCGCAAGATAGCGGCGAGGTCGAATATCTAAACGCCCAACAATGCCGAAATCAAGCAGTACAATATCACCATTTTCAGCTACAAAAATATTACCAGGGTGCATGTCCGCATGAAAATAACCATCCACAAATACCATGTGAAAAAATAAGGTCGTCGCACGCTCGCAAATTTTAAGTGGATCAAGACCTGCGGACAAAATGGCGGCACGTTCATCAATAGGAAAGCCCATGATACGTTCGGTGGTAAGGACTTCTGCATGCGTATAATCCCAAATAACATGGGGTACACGAATGCCCTCTAACGTTTTGAAATTTTCTTCAAAACGGCTCGCATGGGCAGCTTCGGCACGTAAATTGAGTTCGCCACGAATGCTTGTGGCAAATTCTTCGACCACACATTTAGCTTTAAGCCGTTGATATTCGGGAAAATAACGTTCAAACATGCCTGCCAGTAAGCGAAGAATGGCTAAATCAGCTTCAATGGTTTTGTGAATATGTGGGCGGCGGACTTTGACGGCAACTTGTTGTCCACCTGCTAACGTGGCAAAGTGAACTTGAGCAATCGAGGCGGCGGCAATTGGGGTTTCATCAAAGGATTGATAAAGACCGCCTTCCCCCGTTAACGGTTTCTTAAACGTGCGTTCGATGACCTCTTGTACATGCTCAAAAGGGGCGGGTGGCACATGATCTTGCAGCTTCTTTAATTCAAGTGCGACTTCAAGCGGTAATAAATCCACACGCGTGGAGAGCATTTGCCCAAATTTAATGAAGGTTGGTCCTAATTTCTCAAGCGCTTCACGAATGTGACTGCCTAAATCATGTGGTAGCGTGTCATCACGAAAAAGTTGAATGAACCAAGCATAAGGGCGCAATAAACGCATACGCATAGCCAGCGCTGCCATGCCATGTGAGGTTAAAATATAGCCAATGCGTAAAAGTCGAAGGTTGCGCTGAATATTGCCTGATAATTTCATGTACTTTTAGCGCTTTGAAGGTGTTCGACGCGATGTTCTAAGCGTGTCATTTTTGTTTTAATGCGATTGTTTTGATGTGCCAATTGTTCAACACCCGCTTGCCACGTTTGTAAGCGTTGCTGGTTCGGGTTTTTGATGCGATCAAGATAGTGTTGCAAGCTTTCCTTTGATGCTGAAGAAATTTTTTGCTCTGCTTTCACCAATGCATAGGCAGCTTTGGCAACACGTGTGCCGAAAAAATCACCAAAAGATGAACGTAATTCATCTTCCCAATTCAAATCGGCAGCAGCCAGTAATTTTTTGAAACGAAGCATGGCTTCAGAATCTCCAGATAATTGAAGGACTTGTTGAAATACAAGCTCGTCAGGATCTTCGTGGGCAAAACACATGCGAGAAAAACCTGAGGTGCTGGCGGTAATTTTTACGGCAACATCACCTGTGTGCATGGGGTGAACCCATGTTTTCCCTGCTTTAAAACCGAGGTAAAAAGTGCTTGATAAATCACTCACATGAATGCGAAACACCATTTGATTTAAGCCATCTAAATGCTCTTTCAATGATGTTTCACGTGAAAATGCCAAATCCAGAACTGTGGATATAACAACACATTGAACGGGTAAAGGAATGAGGCGTAAAGGTAAAAACATCACACTCATAATTTATAACCTCGATGTAGGGCAACAATACCGCCTGTCATATTTTCATAGCGTAACAAATCAAAACCTGCGTTTTGAATCATGCGTTCAAAACGGTGTTGATCGGGAAAACGTCGAATAGATTCGACTAAATATTGATAGGAATCACGATCACCTGTAATCCATTGACCCATAGAGGGAATGACATTGAATGAATACGTATCATAGATGACATCCAATAATGGCAGCACAGGTTTTGAAAATTCTAGGCACATAAACTGCCCCCCTGGTTTCAAAACTCTATAAAATTCAGCTAAACCAGCATCAATATCAACAAAATTTCGAATGCCAAAAGCAATGGTGACGGAATCAAAACTGTTATCTGCAAAAGGCAGCTGTGTTCCATCGGATTGAATACAATCAGCGGTTCCCGGTAAATAGCCTGCATCGATAATACGTCTTGCGCCTTCGTCTAACATGGGGCCATTTAAATCGGTTAAAATGACGCGTCCAGTACCGCTTGATTGGACATTCATTTTTTTAAGCAGACCGATGGCAACATCACCTGAGCCAGCAGCAACATCGAGTGCGATGCCATCGGGACGCAGAGATGAGCGTGAAAACATGTGGTATTTCCATAATCGATGCATACCAAAGCTCATGGCGTCATTCATGATGTCGTATTTGCTGGCGACGGATGAAAAAACGCCCATCACCTTGTCAGCTTTTTCATGGGTGGAGATGGTTTCATAACCAAAATGTGTGTGTTGATTCATGTTTGGAATGTTAGCAATTTAGTCAGATAAGCTCCAGTGTAACGTGTAATTGTATTGAAATATTGGCAGGAAATGGCAATGAAACGATTTGATGTGAAGTGTTAAAAACCTGTGGATAATGTATATCGAAATCAGGCAGGAAAAAAGTGTATCATAAGACTATATTGTGGTGGTTAAATCTTGCTTGGCTGCTACCCTGCGCCGCCCTTTTAATTGGGTTTTTCTGTGGATGATAGTTGTTGTAAATGCATACAATTTCTTCCTCAATGTATGGAGATAACATCATGACCTCGCAACATCAAGCTTCGTTAGCACCTGCCCAAGAAAGTGAACAAGAGATTGCACTTCAACCTGCTAGTCAAGATATTTGGGATACAAAATATCGCTTAAAGGATAAAGATGGCGAAGCTGTTGATGCTGATTTGGCGGCAACTTGGGAACGTGTAGCACGTGCTTTATCTGCTGTGGAGGATGAAGACAAACAAGCACATTGGTTTGAGCGCTTTACATGGACTTTGGCGCATGGAGCGATTCCTGCTGGGCGCATTATGTCCAATGCCGGTGCTGAGGCATACAAACCTGCAACATCAACCATTAATTGCACGGTTTCAGGCACGGTTCCTGATTCAATGGATGGTATTTTATCGATGGTGAAAGAAGCGGGCTTAACCTTGAAGGCTGGCTGCGGTATTGGTTATGAGTTTTCAACGTTGCGTCCTAAAGGTGCTTATGTGACAGGTGCAGGTGCGTATACATCTGGACCTTTATCCTTTATGGATATTTATGATAAAATGTGTTTTACAGTGTCATCAGCGGGCGGTCGTCGGGGCGCGCAAATGGGCACCTTCGATATTTCTCACCCCGATGTTATTGAATTTATTAAAGTCAAACGTGAAGATGGTCGTTTACGGCAGTTTAATCTATCGTGTTTGATTACCCAAGATTTCATGGAAGCCGTGAAAAATGATCTGGATTGGCAACTTATTTTTCCTTCCAATCAATCCGAAGTGAATGATCCTAAAACCACCATTGTTTGGCGACAAATGGCGCATTTTACGAGCGATGTGGTGCGTAATGATCGGGATGAAGTGGCTTGTAAGGTATATCGTACCATTAAAGCAAAACGTTTGTGGGATATTATTATGACATCCACTTATGATTATGCTGAACCGGGTTTTATTTTAATTGATGAGGTCAATGAGAAAAATAATAACTGGTTTTGTGAAGATGTTCGAGCCACCAATCCTTGCGGAGAACAGCCTTTACCGCCGTATGGTGCTTGTTTGTTAGGCTCGGTTAATTTAACAAAATTTGTGCGACACCCATTTACAGATCAGGCTGAATTTGATTGGGATACGTACCGTGAAGTGGTTGCTGTGTTCACGCGCATGTTGGATAATGTGGTAGAAATTAACGGCTTGCCTTTGGATAAACAGCGTGATGAATTGGAAAATAAACGTCGTCATGGCATGGGCTTTCTGGGCTTAGGCTCAACGTTGACGATGATGGGATGTCAGTATGGTTCTTCAGAATCTTTAAAATTCACTGAAAAAGTATCGTACGAATTGGCGCGCACGGGTTTTGAAGTGGGTTTACAGTTAGGTGAAGAAAAAGGTGTAGCGCCAATCATGAATCAAGATGTAGTTATTACAGCTAAGATCATGGCAAAGCGTCCTGAAATAGCGGATGATGGTATTCAGGTTGGTGATAAAGTAAAAGCTCGCATTTTATGGGCTAAGTATTCCAAATATATGCAAAAATTTTCATCCACTGGAAACAAAAAAGATCAGGACTTGTTGGATGCATTGATTGAAAAAGGTTGTCGTTTTACCCATCATTCCTCGATTGCTCCGACAGGTACGATATCATTAAGTCTGGCAAACAATGCATCGAATGGTATTGAACCATCGTTTGCCCACCATTATGCACGAAATGTGATTCGTGAAGGTAAAAAATCAAAAGAGAAAATTGATGTTTTTTCGTTTGAATTGTTGGCATATCGTGAGCTGATTCATGCCGATGCAATGCCGTCTCTCAATGGTGAAAAAAGCGAACTTCCAAGCTATTTTATAGCGGCAGATGAAGTCACACCAAAACAACATGTGGATATTCAAGCGGCAGCACAAAAGTGGATTGATTCATCCATTTCAAAAACTGCTAATGTGCCAACCGATTTTCCTTATGCTGACTTTAAAGATATTTATATGTATGCCTACGATCAAGGTTTGAAAGGGTGTACAACGTTTCGTTTCAATCCAGTGGTATTTCAAGGTGTGTTGGTGAAAGAAGAAGATTTGGCGAAGACCACCTATAAATTTACATTAGAGGATGGCTCTTCGATTGAAGTTAAAGGCAATGAAACGATTGAGTATGATGGTGAAATGCATGCAGCAGCAAATCTCTTTGATGCACTTAAAGAGGGTTATTATGGTAAGTTTTAGGAGTATATGATGGTGGTGAAGATTGCTAAAAAGATTACTGCGTATGAAGTTGTAAATTTAGAATCAAAATCAGTGGATGTTGATCGTGTGAATCCTCCTTTATTGGAGCGTGATGAAATTCTTGAGGGTAGCACCTATAAGATTAAGACACCGGCATCTGAGCATGCGATGTATATTACAATTAATGATGTGATTATTTATTCGGGCACAGCAGATGAGCATCGTCGCCCTTTTGAGATTTTTATTAATTCAAAAAATATGGAGCATTTCATGTGGATTGTGGCATTGACCCGTGTGATTTCTGCGATTTTTCGAAAAGGTGGTGATGTTACTTTTTTGGTGGAAGAGTTAAAAGCGGTGTTTGATCCACGTGGTGGCTATTTTAAAAAAGGTGGTCGATACATGCCATCATTGGTCGCAGAGATTGGCGAAGTGATTCAGCAACATCTTATTTCTATTGGGATGTTAGAGGGTGTGTTGGATACAGCCGAGTTGAAGGCTAAAAAACTGAAAATTCAAGAAAAGCTAGGCGATTCTGCGATAAAGAATGCATCGCAGTGTCCTAAATGCGTGGGAATGAGTCTTGTTCGTTTGGATGGTTGCGAGACATGTGTGGAATGCGGGTACTCCAAGTGCGGTTGAGTGTAGAATTTTAACTTGTATTTTTTAAATGTTTATTTTTTATCTTGCCAAAGAGTTCTTTTAACGCTAGAAATCGCCGCCATATTTAGAGGGTTGGGGGATTCGGTTGCAAGATAAGGGTGCTGCTGACTTGTTTGAGGAAATGTCTGTTTTAATGTTCGCTCAAATGATTTTTAGTGTCGTGATTTCTCTTGTATTGTATCTTGTTTGGAATTCAACAGATGGTTTAGGCGTGATTCTTGGCTCTTTATTGGTTGTTTTAAATGCATGGTTGATGCAGCGCATTTTTCGATGTGAGGCTGTCAATCAACATGATATTTATATATCAGCTGTGTTAAGGTATGTATTGTTTATTGTGGTGCTTCTTGTCTTTGTTTGGCTAGGTTTAAATTTACTGGCTGTAATGGCTGGGATGATAGTTGCATATGTAGTATCGTATTTTTTTTCTGCTTATGTTTTACTGAAGCGAAAGCGACATGGGTAGGGTGATTGATTAATGGGAGGTTGCATTGGCAGCTGAGGAACATAGCACTGGGATTGCTGGGCATTTACAGTATTGGACATACTCGTTTCAGCAAGATTTACCCGTAGATGAACGTAATCCATTTATGCAAATTCATATTGATACCATGTTGGTCACAGGTTTTGTGGCGTGTTTAATTTTGTTTTTTTCAGCTTGGTTAAAAGGTCGTATTGTTGAGGGTGCACCAATAGGCGCTCAAAATGCTGTCGAATCAGTTGTTGGTTTTGTTAACGATACTGTGCGGGATAACTTTCCTGTACATAACCCCTTAGTTGCGCCATTAGCGCTGACTATTTTTGTATTTATTTTCTTGTGTAACTTTTTTGATATTTTACCGGCATATCTTCTTGGACATATTGCAGAGGGGCTTGGCGCACCTGCCTTTCGTCCTGTACCGACCAATGATTTGAATTTACCTGTAGCCATGGCTTTGGTGGTGTTTTCACTGGTTTTATATTATGAATTTAAACTTAAACCTATCCACTTTATGAAAGATTTGTTGTTACAGCCTTTTGCAAGCCTTCTTTTGGATTCAAAAAATCCAGTGGTTAAGTTATTGGGTGTGGCTTTGATTCCACTGAACTTAACATTAAAACTTATTGAAGAGTTAGCGAAGCCTTTGAGTCTTTCGTTTCGATTGTTCGGTAACATGTTTGCTGGAGAAGTGATTTTTCTATTGATTGCTTCACTTCTTTTGGTGGATAATATGCACGATCTCATGAGTGTTAGTGGTGTTATATCTGAAATTATAGGATTTGTGGTTGGTTTAGCCTGGTCATTCTTCCATATGTTTATTGGTTTGTTGCAAGCCTTTATTTTTATGATTCTAACAGTGGTGTATTTATCGATTGCACATCAGCCTGTAGAGCATTAAGTTTAGTTTTAAAATCGTAAGTTTTATTAAATAGGAGAGTATAAAATGGAAGCAGAAGTCATTATCACAGCCGCAACGGCAATTTCAGTCGGGGTTATTTTAGCTGCCGCAGGTTTGGGTTCAGCAATTGGCTGGGGTTTAATTTGTTCTAAGACTTTAGAAGGTATTTCTCGTCAACCTGAAATGCGCCCACAATTGATGTTTAACATGTTTATTTTTGCTGGTTTGATGGAATCTTTTCCTTTTATCATCATGGCTTTCGCATTGTGGTTCTTGTTCGCTAACCCATTTATCGGTTAGTAGTAGTTAGTTAAATAAGCATGCGAGGCGGCACTTATGAGTATTGATTTAACCCTAGTAGGGCAGTTCGTTGTTTTTATTACAATGCTGCTGTTGATGAAAAAAATGTTGTATGTTCCATTGAATGATGCAATGGAAGCCAGAACAAAAAAGATTGAAGCGGGTTTGGCTGCTGCCGATGCAGGCATGGAAGCTAAGGCTAAGGCTGATGCAGATGCCGCGTTGCAATTGGATGCTGCGAAATCAAAAGCACAAGAAATTGTTTCTGCTGCGGAACGACGGGCTGCAGAAGTGAAAGAAGAAGCTGTTGTAAAAGCTCGTTTAGAAGCTGCTTCGATTGTTGATGCAGGGAAAGAAGAGCTCGCTTCAGAAGTGGGTCGTGCCAAGCAAGGTCTTCGTGAAGAAGTGGCTGGTATTGCATTGCAAGCGGCAGAGAAGATTGTCGGTGTAGAGTTGGATGCGAAGCGTCATGCATCCTTGATTGATGCAACGATTGCTAAGGGTTTTGACGTAGCATGAGTAGCACCAAGATTTCACGCCGTTACGCTGTAGCCTTGTTTGAGTTGGCACAAGAAGGTGTTTCCTTCATGCCTGCTTTGGAACAAGCTTCAGCTGTGATGTTATGTGCGGATGCAGAATCTGTTTTGACATCTAGTGCCTATTCAGAATCAGTGAAAATCGCGATTTTTGACAAAATCTTGAAGAGTGTTGCTGATCGTAAAGAAGTGATGCGTTTAATTTCATTGCTTATTTCACGTGATAAAATTTCATTATTACCTGAAATTTTAAGCGAGCTTGAAGCACTGATTTCTCAAGCTGGAAGCTCTGTGGATGCAGAAGTCGTTTCGGCGATTCCTTTGAATGCATCGGTATTACAAGCCTTGTCAAAACAACTTGGCTCTCAAATTGGTAAAAAAGTAACTCTGGTTGCGCATGAAGACCCAAGCTTATTGGGTGGTTTAGTGATACGCATAGGAGATCGCAAGATTGATTGCTCGGTAAAGAGTAAGCTTGATGGTATGAAACGTGCCATCATTGGCTGATAAGATTTAAAGATTAGGTCAGAGGTTGATAATATGAAGCTCGATACAGCGGAAATTAGTTCCATTATTAAAGAGCAAATCAAAGGGTTTGAAGCAGCAGCTGTGGATGCCAATGTGGGTCGCATTGTCTCAGTTGCAGATGGTGTAGCTCTTATTCATGGTTTGGCTGGTGCGATGGCTGGTGAAATGCTGGCATTCCCAGATGATACGATGGGTATGGTTCTCAACCTTGAAGAAGACAGCGTAGGTGCGGTTATTTTTGGTGAATATACGCATTTAGGTGAAGGTGATGAAGTCAAATCAACGGGTCGTATCTTGGAAGTTCCAACGGGTCCTGAATTAAAAGGTCGTGTTGTTGATGCGTTGGGTCGTCCGATTGATGGTTTAGGGCCAATCAAAGCAAGCTGTAGTGATGTTGTTGAAAAAGTCGCGCCAGGTGTGATTGATCGTCAATCAGTAGATCAACCGATGGGTACTGGTATTAAATCCATTGACGCGATGATTCCTATTGGTCGTGGGCAACGCGAATTGATTATTGGCGATCGTCAAACGGGTAAAACAGCCATTGCGATTGATGCCATTATCAACCAAAAAGATTCAGGCATAACATGTATTTATGTGGCTGTTGGACAAAAAGCCTCTACTGTTGCGACAGTGGTTCGCACCTTGAAAGAACATGATGCTTTAAGCAATACTATTATTGTTGCAGCCTCTGCTTCTGAATCAGCGGCACTGCAATATATCGCACCGTATACAGGTTGTACGATGGGCGAATATTTCCGCGATCGTGGCGAAGATGCCCTGATTGTATATGATGACTTAACCAAGCAAGCTTGGGCTTATCGTCAGGTTTCTTTGATTCTTCGCCGCCCTCCAGGTCGCGAAGCATATCCAGGTGATGTCTTTTATTTGCATTCTCGCTTGTTGGAACGTGCTTCTCGTGTGAGTGCAGCATATGTTGAGAATTTCACCAAAGGTGAAGTGAAAGGTAAAACAGGTTCTTTGACTGCATTGCCAATTATTGAAACGCAAGAAGGGGATGTATCTGCATTTGTTCCTACCAATGTTATTTCGATTACAGATGGTCAGATTTTCTTGGAAACTGGCTTGTTTAACTCAGGTCAACGACCTGCTGTGAATGTTGGCTTGTCTGTTTCTCGTGTAGGTGGCTCAGCTCAAACGAAAGCTGTGAAAAAAGTAGGTGGTGGTCTACGTTTGGATTTAGCGCAATACCGTGAATTGGCAGCCTTTGCTCAATTTGCTTCTGATTTGGATGCTACAACACAAGCTCAAATCGAACGTGGTAAACGTGGTATGGAAGTGTTAAAACAAAACGAAAATGCACCCCTGTCTATTGCTGAAATGACAGCTATTTTGTACGCCTTGGGCAATGGCGATTTAGATGATGTTGAAGTTAGTGCCATCGTATCTTTTGAAAGTGCATTTTTAAGCTTCTTAGCTCATGAACGTAAATCTTTGGTAGATGCGCTGAATGAGAAACTTGCATTGACTGATTCTATTGTTGCTGATTTGCAAAAAGCAATTTCTGATTTTAAAGAAACTGGTACTTGGTAAGGAGTAGATAGTGGCTTCTGCAAAAGAGATTCGTGGTCAAATAAAGGCCACTCAGAATACGGCAAAAATCACCAAAGCTATGGAGATGGTTGCTGCTTCAAAGATGCGGAAAGCTCAAGAACGGGTGTTGGATGCGCGCTCTTATGCTGAAGGTATTGAGCGTGTTGTTCATAATTTAATGCGTTCTCACCCTGAATATAAACATCCGTTTTTAGTCAAGCGTGATGTGAAACGTGTTGGTGTCATTGCTATATCGACTGACAAAGGCTTATGTGGTGGTTTAAATACCAATGCAATGAAGGAAGTGTTGTCACTGATGAAGTCTTCGCCTGTTGATGTAGACTTTATGAATGTTGGTCGTCGAGCTAGTCAGTTTATACGTCGTTTTGGCGGTAAAGTTCTTGCGAGTGTTGAAGATGTGAATGATGCACCTACCTTGGATGAAATCTTGGGTGTCGTGCAAGTGACCATGGATAAATATATGGCAGGTGAATTGGATGAGGTTCACTTGGTGTATAGCCAATACGTCAATACGATGACTCAAAAGCCAACGACGATACGTTTATTGCCCTGTGATGATTCAAATGTCAGTGAGCAAGAAACATATTGGGATTATTTATATGAGCCTGATAGTCATATAGTGTTGGATGGTTTATTGCGTCGCTATATTGAAGCCTTGGTTTATCATAGCGTTTTAGAAAATAAAGCATGTGAGCATTCTGCTCGTATGGTGGCAATGAAGTCTGCGACAGATAATGCAAAAGATATTGTGAAAGATTTGCAGGTAACATATAACAAAGCTCGACAAGCAGCCATTACGCAAGAAATTGCTGAAATTTGCTCGGGTGCAGCGGCTTCGGCCTAAGAAGTAATTTAGAAGTTGGAGAGGTCAATAACATGAGTGCAGGAAGTATTGTTCAAGTCATCGGTCCCGTTGTAGATGTGCGATTCACATCGGATCGTATGCCTAAGATTTATAACGCGTTACGCATTGAAGAAGCTAGCTTGACCATGGAAGTTCAGCAGCATATTGGTGATAATACTGTTCGAGCCATTGCAATGGGCTCAACGGATGGTTTGAAGCGTGGTATGGCAGTAACCGATACAGGTTCTGCGATTAAAGTTCCTGTTGGTGAAGCAACTTTAGGTCGTATTATGAATGTGCTTGGTGAAGGTATTGACTTCGAAGGTGTTGAAGTTAAATCGGAAGAACGTTGGGAAATTCATCGTTCTGCTCCAGCATTTGAAGACTTGGCTCCTTCTTCGGAAATTTTGGAAACAGGGATTAAGGTTATTGACTTGATCGCTCCCATTGCCAAGGGTGGTAAAGTTGGTCTGTTCGGTGGTGCGGGTGTTGGTAAGACCGTCAATATGATGGAACTTATCAATAACATCGCCAAAGCACATGGTGGTTTTTCAGTGTTTGCTGGCGTGGGTGAACGTACCCGTGAAGGCAATGATTTTTATTATGAAATGAAAGAATCAAACGTACTTGATAAAGTGGCGTTGGTTTATGGTCAAATGAATGAACCTCCAGGTAACCGTCTTCGTGTTGCTTTGACTGGTTTGACTATGGCTGAGTTCTTCCGTGAAGAAGGTCGTGATGTGTTGATGTTTGTTGATAACATCTATCGTTACTCTTTGGCTGGTGTTGAAGTATCTGCGCTATTGGGACGTATGCCATCAGCGGTGGGTTATCAACCTAACTTGGCTGAAGAAATGGGACGTTTGCAAGAACGTATTGCTTCAACTAAAACGGGTTCAATTACCTCTGTTCAAGCTGTTTATGTACCTGCGGATGATTTAACCGATCCAGCGCCTGCAACTACTTTTGCACATTTAGATTCAACGATTGTGTTATCGCGTCAAATTGCTGAACTGGGTATTTATCCTGCCGTGGATCCATTGGATTCAACATCACGTCAACTTGATCCTAAAGTTATCGGTATTGAGCATTATGAAGTCGCAGAAGGCGTAAAACAAACATTGCAACGCTATAAAGAGCTGCAAGATATTATCGCTATTTTAGGTATGGATGAGTTATCCGATGATGATAAATTATTGGTGTCTCGTGCACGTAAAATGCAACGTTTCTTGTCTCAACCTTTCCATGTAGCAGAAGTATTTACTGGATCTCCAGGAATTTATTGTAAACGTGAGGATACGATTTCTGGTTTCAAAGCAATTCTTGCTGGTGAATATGATCACTTGCCAGAGCAAGCATTTTATATGATTGGTTCGGTTGACCAGGCTGTGGCTAAAGCAGAAAAAATGGCAGCCAAAGCTGCTAAATCATAATGTCGACCGTTGAAGTCCTTGTGGCGACAGCAGAACGAGAAGTATATCGTGGTAAGGCTAATTTTGTAGTTGCTCCTGGTGCAGCTGGAGAGTTAGGTATTATGCCAAAACATACGCCATTGCTGAGTGCTTTATGTCCGGGTGAATTGAAAATTACGCGTGGAGAAGACATTGATGAAGTGTTTATCTCGGGTGGTTTTTTAGAAGTTCAGCCAGATTGTATTACTATATTAGCGGATACAGCGGAACGAGCTACGGATGTAGATGAAGCATCCGCTTTGGAAGCTGAACGTAAGGCGAAGGATATTGTCGATACGCACAATGGTGATATGGATTATGCTCGTGCAGCCAATGAACTTGCGATTGCGACCGCACGTTTGACGTTTTTAAGAAAACGAAAGAAATAATTGATTGAGATGATATTTCAATAAGGGAAAAGGGGGCGCTTGTGCGCCCCTTTTTTTTGTGCTAAAAATGCTCATTATCTTGTTATTCAAATCTTGGTTTTTCGCATCGCGATATAAGTTGCTGTTCAGTATACCGTAAAACATGGCTGTAGCTGAATAGTTACCATTATTTTTTATCATAGAGGTTATTGTGCCACACTATTCATTTTCTAATACCCAAGTACTCGTTTTAGCAGCAGGCAAAGGGACACGCATGCGTTCTGCAAAGCCAAAAGTTTTACATGAACTTTTAGGCAAAAGTATGCTGGAACATGTATTGATCAGTCTTGAAGCATTGAATGTTGGTGGTATTGCGATTGTGACTGGGCATGGTTCCAAGCAAGTGCAAGATACGATGAATGCCCAACACGATGTTAGCTGGGTATTGCAAGCTGAGCAGTTAGGGACTGGGCATGCTGTACAACAGTGCAAAGATGTTTGTGCGGATGCCGAACATGTGTTGATTGTGTGCGGTGACACCCCACTTTTACAAACAAATACGTTGGCTAAGATGCTTACGGAACATGTCCATTCTTCATCTGATATTTCTTTATTATCAGCCTTTCAAGAGAACCCTTATGGTTATGGTCGAATTGTTCGAGATCAACAGGGGAACATGCTAAAAGTTGTGGAAGAGCGAGATGCCAATGATCATATTCAAGCGATTCAAGAAGTAAGTTCGGGGATTTTTTGTGTGCGTCAATCCGTCTTGTTTGAGTTATTGAAAGAAGTTGATAACGATAATGAACAAGCTGAATATTATCTTCCAAGTATTCTTCCTCTAGCGGTACAGAAAGCTTATTCGGTTCAAAGCTGCTTGATGCGTGATGCGAATGAGATGTTGGGAATCAATGATCGTACGCAACTTCGAAACGCGGCAAAAGTATTGCAAAATAGAGTGATTTTAGATTGGGAAAAGCAAGGGGTAACGATTGAACAGCCCGAAACAGTGCGCATTGATGTTTCTGTACATATTGGTACGGATACCCTGATACGAGCGGGCACACAATTATTAGGTCATACGCATGTTGGTGATGCGTGTGATATTGGCCCTTATGCAGTGATTAACTCCGCATGGGTGGATGATGATGTGATGATTGATGCGTTTTCGCATGTGGATCATGCGCATATTTCAATGCATGGGAAAGTGGGACCTTATGCGCGTTTACGCCCTGAAGCTTACTTGGATGAAGGGGTTAAAATTGGTAATTTTGTTGAAATTAAAAAGGCTGTGATTGGTAAAGGAAGCAAAGTGAATCACCTTAGTTATATTGGTGATACGCAAATGGGGCAAGATTGTAATATTGGGGCGGGAAGCATTACATGTAATTATGATGGTGCAAATAAACATAAAACCATCATTGGTGATCATGTGTTTGTTGGCTCTGGAACACGGTTGATTGCACCTGTTGAAGTCAATGATGGTGCGACGCTTGGGGCGGGAAGTATTATCACACGAGATGTAAACCCTGATGGTTTGACCTTATCGGTTCGATCCGAACAACGCTATGTGAAACATTGGCAACGTCCGGAGAAGAAATAGTGTGTGGCATTATCGGGGTGGTTTCAAATAGATCATCTCAAGTAGACTTATTGCAAGGTCTAAAAAACATGGAGTACCGAGGGTACGATAGTGCAGGTATTTGCACCATCGAGAATAAACACTTAAAAACGTCTAAAGCAGTGGGTAAACTGGATCAATTAACCGCGTGTTTAGCGACTCATGAGCATGTTGGTAAGGTTGGTATTGGACATACGCGCTGGGCGACGCATGGCAAAGCAACCGTTGAAAATGCTCACCCTCATAGTACTGCAAACGTAGCTGTGGTTCATAATGGTATTATTGAAAACCATGTGAAGCTTCGTCGAAGTCTTGAATTTGATGCCGTGAATTTTTTATCGCATACTGATACGGAAGTGATTCCACACCTGTTGACCAAGTTACTTCAGCAAGACCAAAGTATGAAAAAAAACATTCCTCTGTTGTTAGCTCAATTGGAAGGGGCATACGCATTGGGCATGTTGAACCTTGCAACACCCGATGAACTGTGGTTTGCACGCAAAGGAAGTCCCTTGTTATTGGCTCGAGGGAATCATGGCTATTATATTGCATCGGATGGTTTGGCGGTTGCAGGTGTTGCGACGGAGATGATGTACCTTGATGAAGGTGAATGGGGTTATATTCATCAAAATGGTGTGATTATTTACAACCAATTGGGTGATAATGTAACGCAAACACACACTTGGCAAGCCATGCCAGATAGACTTGAAAACAGCGGTAAGGGTGGTTATGACCACTTTATGTTGAAAGAAATCCATGAACAGCCTGCGATAATGGCACATATTATGGATAGCTATGCAAGCAAGGAAGGTGTTCAATTTCCTGATGCAACATGGTTGAGTGATGTTGTCTTGCCTGATCGTATTGTCATGGTGGCATGTGGTACATCGTATCATGCAGCGTTGACAGCAAGGTATTGGCTGGAGCGTTACTTACAAGTATCTGTGGAAGTGGATGTGGCTTCTGAATACCGTTATCGAGACCCGATTATTGGTTCGAACACATGGCTGATTACCTTATCTCAGTCAGGAGAAACAGCCGATACCTTGGAGGCTCTGCGTTTATTCAAAGGTAAAACACCTGATAATCGAACCTTGGCTATTTGCAATGTACCCAGCTCATCATTGGTGCGTGAATCAGATGGTTTGATTGCATTGAACGCAGGGGTTGAAATTGGCGTAGCCTCGACCAAAGCTTATACAGCGCAATTGGCTATCCTAGCCTTGTTGGCAATGAAACTGGCAGTTCGTTCGGGTAATATGTCAAAGCAAGCATGGCGAGAGCATTATCAAGCCATGTGTAATCTTGAAGAGAATATGAATGACATATTGACATGTTCTTCGGATATTCAAAAACTAACGCCGCTTTTTTCTGATGTTCATGGCGTACTATTTTTAGGTCGAGGACCTAGTTTTCCATTGGCATTGGAAGGTGCGTTGAAATTGAAGGAGATTTCTTATTTACATGCGGAAGGTTATCCTGCGGGTGAAATGAAACATGGTCCTATTGCGTTGATTGATGCGCAATTACCCGTGATTATTATTGCACCCAAGCAGTATCATTTGGATAAGGTGATTTCAAGCTTGCATGAAGTCAAAGCCAGAGGAGCCAAGGTTATTTTATTAACGGATGTAAAAATGGATGACTACTCTGATGACGTGGAAAGTATTATTTCATTACCAACCGGTGATTATTTCACAGCACCGTTGTTGGCAGCCATTCCACTCCAATTGTTGGCGTATGAAGTGGCGAAATTCAAAGGGACGGATGTGGATCAACCTCGAAACTTAGCTAAATCTGTGACGGTAGAATGATATGAGCATCACAGGAAAAACCCATGTTTATGGGATTATTGGCAATCCTGTTACACACTCATTATCACCTATTTTTCAAGCGTATTTTGCTGAAAAAAATAGGATTGATGCGGTGTATGTTCCGTTTTCTGTGGCTGATGAAACGTTGCAAGTGGCTTTAGATGGCTTGCGACAAGCATCTATTCAAGGCTTGAATATTACCGTTCCGTTTAAAGAACGGGTATTGCCTTATGTCTGTATGGACGATGATGTGCGTTGTATCGGTGCTGCGAACACCTTAAAAGCTACCGATGGACAATGGCATGCTTACAATACCGATTGGCAAGGTGTTGCTGCTGTCATGCAAGGTTCAGGCTTGGATTTTCAAGATCAAAATGTCTTGCTATTTGGTGCGGGAGGAACAGCGCGTGCTGCTTTACATGCAGCGGCGGCTATGGGGGTTTCTCGTGTGTGGATTTGTAATCGTTCGACTGAAAGGCGAGATGTTTTGATTGAACATGCCTTGAAAACATATCCCAAGATGGTGTGCGAAGCGGTTGCGTGGAAGCAAGCTGCTGTTGATAAGGTGAGCGTTGATGCGTGTTTGATGATGAATACAACATCGATTGGTTTATCAGATGATCAGATATTTCCCTTTCAGCTACAAGGGAATGGTTGGGCGATGGATGCGGTTTATCGCCCCGATGGTGAGACAGCTTTTGTAGCGGCGGCACACCAAGCAGGGCGTGATGTCGTGGATGGTTTACCCATGTTGATTGCTCAAGGGGTTAAATCATTTGAAATTTGGCATCCAGAGTGTGGATTGGATCAATTAGATGCATTGCATTGGATAGCGAATGAATTAAAGCGTGTTCCTTTCAATTTACCAGGGTGGGAGAGTGTTCATGAAACGTAGTCGTTTGGGCGATATTTTACTGAGAAAAAAAGCCATCTCTGAAGAGCAACTGCGTATGGTGATGCGGGAAATGAAGATGAATGGTGTCAGTCTTATTTCAGAACTGGTACGACAAGAGATTTTCGATGAAAAGGTGTTGACACAGTTTATTGGCAAAAGTTTTGGACGACCTCTGGTTGATCTTGGCAAGCTTGATGTAAGTGAGTATATCAAAAAAGCGAATGTGAGTAGTATTTCCACTGAGATGATGTATAAAAATAAAGCCATCCCTATTGATCGTAAAGGACATACGGTGACGTTGGCCGTGGCAGATCCTTATGATATTGATGCTTTGGATGTGATGTCTTTTATAAGTGGTGCACAGATTGATGTGGTCATTGTAGCCGAATCCCAGTTGTTAGAGGCACTGGATGAATTGACAGGTGCAGGTCAACAAATTGAAGATGTGATGAGTTCCATTGGTGCGAATGAAGTTGAAATGGTTGAGATCGAAGAAAGCAAGATGGATAGTGTTTCTTTGAGGGCGGCAACAGAAGAAGCACCTGTGGCTCAGTTGGTTAATTTGATTTTTTTGGATGCTGTGAAACGTGGTGCATCTGATATTCATATTGAACCTTATGAAAAGGCATTACGGGTTCGCTATCGTGTGGATGGCATATTACAGGAAATTATGCGACCTCCTATGAGAATGCGTGATGCCATAGTGTCGAAAATTAAAATTCAAGCTAGGTTGAACATTGCAGAACGGCGTATTCCTCAAGATGGTCGTATTAAGTTGCGTTTATCCAAGGCAAAAAGTGTCGATTTTCGTGTATCCATCTTACCTACGTTATTTGGCGAAAAAGTGGTTATGCGTTTATTGGATCAATCCAGTTTACAGTTGGATATGACCAAACTTGGATATGAAGAAGAAGATTTGAAAAAATTTCAACAGCAAATTCACCAACCTTATGGGATGGTATTGGTGACAGGTCCAACAGGCTCGGGGAAAACTGTGAGTTTGTATTCAGCGGTGGCGGAATTGAATCAACCGGGTGTGAATATTTGTACTGCGGAAGATCCTGTAGAATTTAACTTTATGGGTATCAATCAAGTCAATGTGAACCCTGCGGTGGGTATGGACTTTCCAGCAGCATTGAAATCTTTTTTGCGCCAAGATCCCGATATTATTCTGATTGGTGAAATTCGTGATTATGATACTGCGGCGATTGGTATTAAAGCGGCATTAACAGGGCATTTGGTATTGGCAACCTTGCATACCAATGATGCACCTTCAACCATGACCCGTATGATTAATATGGGGATTGAATCTTTCCTTGTGGGATCAGCAGTCAATTTAGTCACAGCCCAACGTTTGGGAAGAAGGACGTGTAAAGAATGCTCGGCTCCGATTGATATACCCAAACAAGCATTGGTTAATGCGGGATTTTCTGAAGCAGATATTGGTAGTTTTCAACCGATGCAGGGTAAGGGTTGTAAAGTATGTAATGGTACAGGTTATAAAGGGCGTGTGGGTATTTATCAGGTGATGGCTGTAAGTGATGAAATACGAGATGCTGTTTATGCAGGTAAAAACTCGGATGAGTTGAATGCTATTGCAGTCTCTCAAGGTGTTAAAACATTGCGTATGGCAGCATTAAATAAAGTGAAAGACGGCTCGATTTCTTTAGAGGAATGTTTGCGCGTTACGGTGGGTGATTGATGTCAATTTTTATTTGGACAGCGAAAGCACGGGATGGAAGCTCTAAGGAAGGTGAGCTTGAGCTTCCCAATAAAGATATTGCTATGGCAACCTTGCGGCGAAAAGGTTTTAAGGACATTAAAATCAAAAAAAAACCTGTAGAAATTGTCATTTTTGAAGAAAAAGTTGAAGAAAAAGATATTTCTATTTTCTTTCGACAACTTTCAACCATGATTGATACGGGTTTACCTTTGGTGCAATGTTTTGAATTGGCAGAAAAGGGAAGTGATAAGAAAGCCTTAACCAAATTATTAGCAAATATTCGCCATGAACTCGAAAGCGGTACGCCATTGGGTGAGACCTTGCGAAAATTTCCTGATGAATTTGATCGTTTATCATGTGCGTTGGTGGAAGCAGGCGAGCAAGGTGGTATTTTAGATACCATTCTTTTAAGGGTTTGTATTTACAAAGAAAAATCGATGGCATTGAAGTCAAAAATAAAATCAGCGATGATTTATCCGATTGCGATTTTATCGGTGTCTTTTATTGTCACGTCGATTTTGATGATTTTTGTCATTCCAGTATTTAGTGAAATGTTTTCATCGTTTGGTGCAGCACTTCCGATGCCAACGCAAATTGCAATGAATATTTCGGATGTTTTTGTGGCTTATTGGTATGTGGTTCTTGCGGGTCCCTTTGTGCTTATTTGGAGTATCAAAGCCATTTATAAAACGCCCAAGGGTCACTTTCAACTGGATCAATTGTTATTAAATTTACCCGTTATTGGTGATGTATTACGTAAGGGAGCCGTGGCGAGATTTTGTCGAACTTTTTCCACTTTAACTGCGGCAGGTGTACCCATTTTAGAGTCATTGGATACGGTGGCTGAAACAGCAGGGAATGTGGTGATTGAAGAGGTGATTCTTTCTTGTAAAGATTCGATTACTCAAGGGCAGTCGTTGGCCGAACCGCTGGAGACGAGTAAAATTTTCCCGATTATGGTTACACAAATGATTTCCATTGGTGAGCAAACTGGAGCATTGGAAGAAATGTTAGGAAAAATTGCTGATTTTTATGAGGCAGAAGTGGAAGTCGCAGTGGATGGTATGACAGCCCTTATGGAACCCCTCATTATGGCATTTTTGGGCGTGGTGATTGGTGGTTTGGTGATTGCGATGTATCTACCTATTTTCCAAATGGCATCTGTGGTTGGGTAAGATCAATAAATGGATAAAGGTCGCGTGGCCTTGTTAGCTGAACAACGCCAACGTTTGCTTTCATTATTGTTGTGGAGAACTTTAGCAAGTTTCCTTCTTTTATTGTTAACCAGATGGTTTTATTGGCCAGCATCGGATCTGGTTGAGCAACAATATTTAATGAATTTAAGCTTAATCTGGATCAGCTTGCTTATGATCCAAGGTTTATTGTGGCGTTATTTTCAAAGGGCTTTTCTACCTCAATTATTCTTTCAATTTTCCTCTGATTTAGTATTGATAGCAGCTTTAATGTTTATGACTGGAGGGGTTCATAGCCCCTTTGTTTTGCTCTTTGGTCTGGTGATTGTATTAGCGGGTACACAAGCTAGGGTATTATTGGTGTTGAGTATTGCAGTATTTGCATCGGCGGCTTACTTATCATCGGTGTATCTTTTTTCATGGCTCCATGCCGAGGCATTACCAAGTGAAGCAACGTTAAAATTATTGTTGCAAACATCAATGTTTTGGTTGGTGGGTGGTGTGATGGCATTGATTTCTCGCCGCCATGCAAGCTTGATGCTTGAAAGCCATCATGTACTGCAAGAGCATCGTGATTTAAAACATTTACATAGTGATCTAATGGCATCCATGCAAGAAGGTATCTTGGTGTTAGATAAAGCATTGAAAGTGATTGACTGTAATGCATCCTTTTTAAAGGTCTTGAATAATGTCGCGTACTTGAATAAGGATTTGTCGCTTTTAGGCGATTTTCCTGAACCTTTAATGATATCATTATTGTCACCGAAGCAACAAAGTATACGTGTGGAGTGGGAATATGGAGAAGCGACTTATTTACTGACCAATGGATTTTTCTCACAACACCAAGATGCGTATGCTTGGCTGACTTTGGTGGATATTACATTATTGCGGACATTGGAAGTAAAACTCGCGGAGCAAGAACGTTTGGCATCGTTGGGTCGTTTATCGGCGATGTTGGCGCATGAGTTTCGTAACCCTATGCAGACGATTGCTCAAGCGACTGAATTGATGCCACGATTGCCTGAAAAATCACAAGGCAACATGCAAAAAATTGTTGCGGAAGAAGTGCAACGTTTGAACTGTTTACTGACAGATATGTTGGATTATTCAAAACCACTTGAGGCAACCATCGTGACCGTGGATGTGCATTCAGTGATTGAAAGTTTATTGAAACAAGATGTATTTTTAGCCGCTCAAGTACAAGTATCGCTTGCTTTGGACTATTTGCAGGTGGATGAACGTCATTGGCGGCGGGTATTGGAAAATCTTTTGCATCATGCGATTGCTGCTAGTCCAGAACCTGCAAGTGTTCGTATCATACTCAGTGAAGAGGCTGGCAATTGGTGCTTAGCGGTTTGCGATCAAGGGGAATGTTTGAGTGAAGTGATGCGTTTGCAAATGTTCGAACCGTTTGGAACCCATCGTGGAGGGACAGGTTTGGGTTTGGCAACCGTGTGGCAAATTTGTAAAGCCGATGAATGGGTGTTGAGGGTGGAAAGTGATGACAATATGACATGTATACGTGTACAAGCTCAACGCTGTGATGAGGTCAATGATGGCTAATATTTTATTGGTCGAAGATGAATGGAATGCACGTCAGGTGTTATCTTTGGGTTTGGAAACCGTTGGTCATGAAGTCTTGGCGTGTGCCAATCCCAATGAGGCGGAGCAAGCATTAAAAACACAGGTGTTTGATGTGGTGTTAACAGATTTGCGCATGGAAGGGCGGGATGCAGGGCTTGAGGTGATTCGGATGGCTGCCGATTTATGTCCGCAAGCTCAAATTTTGTTGTTAACAGCTTATGCCAGTGCTGCGACTGCTGTGGAAGCGATGCGTGAAGGTGCTTTTGATTATTTGACCAAACCCGTATCCAGTGAAGAACTAAGTGATGCTGTAGAACGTGCGTTAAGTGCTAGACAGGAACAAGCCGTCGAGCTTGAAGCGGCTAAGCCAACAAAAGATAGACAAGCAAAAAAACATGCCAAAAAGCATTATTCACCATTTGAAATGGTCGGTGAATCACTGCTGATGCAACGTGTAAAAGATCGATTATCGCGTGCATCGAAACGTGATTTTACCGTGTTGATTACGGGTGAATCAGGTACAGGTAAAGAGTTAGCAGCGCGTTTTGTACATATGGAATCACTTCGTTCAAAGTCACCCTTTGTGGCGATTCATTGTGGTGCGATGCCTGAAGGTTTGTTTGAATCGGAGTTGTTTGGACATCGTAAAGGCGCGTTTACGAGTGCGGATCATGATCGTATTGGTTTGGTGGAATCAGCTCAGGGCGGAACGCTTTTTTTGGATGAAATCGGTGAGATGCCTTTAAGTATTCAAGTGAAACTTTTGCGCGTCTTGCAAGAAAAAAACTTTCGCCCTGTCGGTTCTGATGATGAAATTATTGCGGATATTCGTATTGTGGCGGCAACGAACCGTGATTTAATGGAAGAAGTGAAGCAAGGGCGTTTTCGTGAAGATTTGTTTTACCGTTTAAATGTCATTCCAGTCCATCTCCCCGCTTTACGTCAACGGAGAGAAGATATTCCTGATATTGTAGCGGTACTGGTGGAGCGTGCTGGTGGTGGTGTGACAATTCCCAAGCCTTGTATGGAAGCTTTGCAGGCACTGCCTTTATTGGGTAACGTGAGAGAATTGGAAAATATTTTGCAACGCTTGATGGCACTATCTGATGATAATACCTTGGATGTCCTTTTGTTGGATGATATGTCATCATCACACGATGATATGGGGCAATGGTCTTTGGCAGCCATGCAACGTGAAGGGCTTGATTTGGATCAAGTCTTGGAAACGGTCGAAAGACAATTGTTGCAAGAATCTTTAGATCAAACAGAAGGCAATGCTACACAAGCAGCAAAATTATTGGGGCTTAGTTTTCGTTCTATACGTTATCGATTGAAAAAATTAGCCATAAAGGATGCGTAAAAGATGGATGTAGAAACCTTTGTGATCAGCATATCTGGTTTGCTCGGCTTGATGGTAGGCAGTTTTTCCAATGTCTGTGTGTACCGTATTCCACGTGGTGAATCCATTGCCTTTCCCGGTAGTCATTGTCCGAACTGCAATCATGATATTGCTTGGTATGATAATATTCCTTTATTATCTTGGTTGATATTAAAAGGAAAATGTCGTCATTGTTCTTTGGCTATTTCAGCGCGTTACCCTTTTTTGGAAATGCTGATGGGTATCAGTTGGGCATTATTGGCATGGAAATTTGGTCCAACGTCGATGCTTTTGGAAGCCATTGTCTTGGTGAGTTTGTTGTGGATTTTAAGTTTAATCGATTATGAAACAGGCTATTTACCAGATATTTTGACCTTACCCGGTGTGTTAATTGGTATTCTTTTTGCGTGGTGGATTGGGGATATTGAATCATCATTATTGGGTGCAGTGCTGGGTTATGGCGTTTTTTGGTTGGTGGCAACATTGTTTTTTTTGGTCACCAAAAAAGAAGGTATGGGTCAAGGTGATTTTAAATTATTAGCCATGCTTGGTGCGTTTATGGGCTGGCAAGCCTTGCCGTTTATCGTGTTTACATCCTCTTTGGTAGGAGCTGTGGTGGGTCTTGCCTATTTGAAACTATCCAAACAAGGCAAAGATACTGAAATTCCTTTTGGCCCTTATTTGGCGATGGCAGGTATGCTGTGGTTTTTATGGGGACATGAGATTTTATCGAGTTATCGAAGTTTGTTGTTTCCTTGAGTGTAGGGCATAAACTGTGACACAAAGGATTGCGCTAACAGGCGGTATTGGCAGTGGTAAAAGTACAGTGGCTGCCATGTTTGCCGAAAAAAATGTGCCCATTTTAGATTTGGATCAAGTGGGACATGATTGTTTGAGAGTTGGTGAGGTATGCGAACAATTGCAGATCACCTTTGGCGCAGGTATCTTGGATGCAAAAGGTGTTGTACAACGAAAGAAATTGGCTGAAAAGGCTTTTTCGAATAGCACGGCAACGGAACAATTAAATCGTATCTTACATCCTGTGATTCTTGCCAAAGAGCAGCGTTGGTTTAGCCAACAATCAGCACCTTATGTCATCATTGAAGCATCGGTATTATTGGAATCAGCAGGCGAGACACGCATGGATTCGGTGGTGGTGGTCATGGCGAATCTTGAGCTACGTCAACAACGGGTGTTGCAACGCGGTCATCAAGATGCCGCTAGGTTTGATAAAATTTTGCAATGTCAGTGTGATGATTCATTCCGTCGTATGAAGGCGGATTATATTTTAGAAAATTCGGGTGAACGCAGGGCATTAGCCTTGCAAGTCATGTGCTTACATGAGCAATGGATGCATGATTATGGTTGACGATTTTGTGGATGATTTGTAGAAATGCGCGGTTGCCGTTCGGCAGTTCATTTTTACACAGTTCGCCTATGTGTGTGTTCATTCATTTAAATTAAGTGTGATTAGACCAACAGAATGGGATGATTATTTATTTCCGCAGCCCTTATGTTGTTTCTTACTGTGTTCCCCCGACCTTATTGGAGTTTGTATGTCATCTGAAGAAAATTCAGTTATTGAAAAAAAAGTAGTGAAAAAATCTAAAGACCTTGTATCTGAAACATCGGATGAAAAGAAACCCGTCGTGAAGCGTCGGGGTCGTCCGCGTAAAGTGGCTGTTGAAGATGCAGGTTCTGTGGTGAAAGAATCTTTGAATGCGACACCTATTGTAGATGCTGAAAAAAAAGCCCCTGTGAAACGTCGTGGTCGCCCTCGTAAAGCGGATGTCGAGCAGGAAAAAATAGCTGAAAAAAGTGCCCAAGAAATGGTTAAAGTGACTGATTCTTCGGCAGAGATTGCGACAACTCGAAATGTTGAAAAGTCTGAGCCAAAGCCAAAACGGAAACGCATGCCACGTAAGCCCAACGTTGTTGAAGTGAGCGATTCTGTGGTGGAAAAAGTAACAGAAGAAGCCAAGCAAGTTGCACCGCAGACAGCTGAAAAAGATGAAAGTCGTGCGCCTCGCCCTCAGAATAATCGAAATAATACGAATCGAAATAACAATAAAAATCGCAATACGAATAATACCAATAATACCAATAACCGTACGTTTGATAAACGCCGCCGTAATAATCAGAAAATTGAAGAAGATGAGGCAGTATCGGATAAATTATCAGGTGTTCCCTTACATATCCGTGATGTAGCAGCCATGCTTCCAAGTGAGTTGTTGGAAAAAGCGGATGCACTTGGTATTGATAATTTAGCCGGTATGCGCAAACAAGAACAAGTATCGGCCGTATTGCGAGCTCATGGTTTGCATGGTGGAACAATTTATTCGGAAGGTGTGCTTGAAATTTTACCCGATGGATTTGGTTTTTTACGTTCAGCAGAAGCCAATTATCTTTCGGGTCCTGATGATGTGTATGTTTCAACGCATCAAATTAGACGCTCCTTTTTGCGTAAAGGTGATACGGTCACAGGTGAAATTCGCATTCCGCGCAAAGGCGAAAAATATTCAGCCTTAAAAACAGTGGATAGCATCAATGGTGAACCACCTGCGGTGGCGAGAACCAAAGTATTGTTTGATAATTTAACGCCGTTATATCCAGATGAACGCTTGGTCATGGAAATTGCTGATCCCACCCATAAGGATAAAACAGGGCGTGTGATTGATTTGGTTTCGCCGATTGGTAAAGGGCAACGTGGTTTGTTGGTGGCTCCGCCACGCACGGGTAAAACGATGATGATGCAATCGATTGCCCATTCGATTGAACAAAACCACCCTGAAGCAACCATGATGGTGTTGTTGATTGATGAGCGTCCTGAAGAAGTGACCGATATGAAACGTTCGGTGAAGGGTGATGTTGTCGCATCGACCTTTGATGAGCCAGCTAGTAGGCATGTGCAAGTGGCTGAAATGGTGATTGAAAAAGCCAAACGTCTGGTCGAACATGGTAAAGATGTGATTATTTTATTGGATTCGATTACACGTTTAGCGCGTGCTTACAACACGGTAGTGCCATCTTCGGGTAAGATTTTAACAGGTGGTGTGGATGCCAATGCCTTGCATCGTCCCAAACGTTTCTTTGGTGCTGCACGCAATATCGAAGGCGGTGGGTCTTTGACGATTATTGCCACGGCTTTGGTGGATACAGGTTCAAAAATGGATGAAGTGATTTTTGAAGAATTTAAGGGTACAGGCAATATGGAAATCAACTTGAATCGCAAGTTGGTGGATAAACGTGTGTTCCCTGCGATTGATATTGCACCATCGGGTACGCGGAAAGAAGAACTGTTGATTGATGCTGAAATGCTGAAGAAAATTTGGGTGTTACGCAGAATTTTATCACCGATGAATGCGGTGTCATCGATGGAATTTTTATTGGATAAATTGAGTGGAACCAAAGATAATGAAGAGTTCTTTGAACGTATGAATCAATAATGTTTGAGCGTATGTATGGACGTATGTATGTGCAGTTTGCCTTGATGATTGCCTTGGTTTTATTGGATCAGTGGAGCAAACACTGGATTGAACAGCAATTGCCATTTTTTCAAATGTCGGTGTTGGATGGTTATGTTGATTTGGTTCAAGCGCATAATTTTGGCGTGGCTTTTTCGATGTTTGCCGATTGGAATCATGCATGGCGTACGAATCTCTTGTTGATAATGACAGGCGGTATTGCATCGGTTGTTGCCTTTTGGTGGTGGAAAGAACGCGCAAAATCAGGGCTGGAAACATGGATGTTTGTGCTTATTTTAGCAGGTGCAATAGGCAATATTTGGGATCGTTTGACCTTGGGTTATGTGGTTGATTTTCTTGATTGCTATGTGGTTTTTCAGGGCGTTGAATACCACTGGCCAGCCTTTAATGTGGCAGATAGTTGTATTTCCATCGCTGTTGTGGGTTTGCTTGTTTCGAATTTCATGGCTGCAAAAAAAGCATAGGAGCATCAATATGTGCGAAGAAAAGGTCAATCGTTGTGAATGTTTGGGAAAAACTTTTGCACAACTTAAAGAACTTGGTTCATTGGAAGCCGCTGTTGCTGCTGGCGCTGGTCAAGAATGTGAAGGTTGTTTACCGTATTTAAAATTAGCTTTTGCCTCTGGTGAAGATGCGTTTGAGCTTGAAGACCCGCGTTTAAGTCAATACGAATAAATGACATGTTGATGCGCCAACATTCACCATTATTGCTGTCGCTTGCTTGTTTGATGATTGTGATTGCGGGTATCCAAGCTGCCGCATCAGTTTTAATTCCTTTATTGTTATCCCTATTTATGGCGTGTATTTGTTTGCCACCTTTGCGTTTTTTGTTGGATAAAGGCGTGTCATCGGCATGGGCGATTGCATTGGTGATGATTGGCTTGGTGGTTTTGGGTCTATTCATTGCCACATTTGCAGGTGCATCGGTGGCAGATTTCTCGCAAAATTTACCCACCTATCAAAGCCGTTTAAAACTTCAAATGATGGATTTATTGCAAACATTGAACCATTGGGGTTTGCATCTTTCCAATGAAAGTATCCTTGCTGCGTTGGATCCTTCGGTGGCGATGGGTTTTGCAGGGAAGTTGTTGGCAGGTTTTGGTAATGTGTTGGCGAATACATTTTTTATCATCTTGACGGTGATTTTTTTATTGTCCGAAGCGATTTCCTTACCTCATAAATGGAAGTATTTAGGGGAACACGCGCCAAAAACGACAGTCGTTCAGCCATTTTTAGATAGTGTAAATCAATATTTATTGATTAAAACCGTGGTGAGCTTGGTGACAGGGACACTTGTCGCACTTGGATTATCTGTTTTGGGTGTAGATTATCCGATTCTTTGGGGCTTATTGGCATTTTTATTAAATTATGTACCCAATATTGGCTCGATGATTGCCGCTATTCCTGCGGTTTTATTGGCATGGATTCAATTGGGTGGTGAGGGTGCAATCTATACGGTGGTGCTTTACACCGTGATTAATATTGTCATGGGCAGTGTGGTTGAACCACGTTTTCTGGGCAAAGGTGTGGGTTTATCGACGCTGGTTGTGTTTTTGTCGTTGGTTTTTTGGGGATGGCTGCTGGGTTCAGTCGGCATGCTGTTATCCGTGCCTTTGACCATGATTGTGAAGTTGGCGTTGGAAGCGAATGAAAAAACACAATGGTTGGCGGTGATTTTAGGCCCTGATATTCCAGTGGCAGTAGATGCTGTGAAACATAAGGAGTCATTGCAATGAATGTTGAACAAGGCATGATTGAGTTACAAACCAAATATGCATATCAGGAAGATTTGTTGCAGACTTTAAATGAAGTGGTCACGCAACAACAACAAGAATTGGCGCGTCTGAAAGAGGACATGAATCGTATGCGGGAATCATTGAGAGGCATGATGGATTCTCAACTTTCTGGACCTGAAGAAGATGTTCCACCACCTCATTATTGATGGTGATTCGATTGAATAACTGATGTTACGCATACCATGATCTTTTAATCGGATTTTAGGGATGAACATTGCTGTGTATTCATTACTTTGGGGGTGCGGCTTTAGCCGCGCAAAATAAAGTATCAGGGCGTGGCTAAAGCCACACTCCCTAAGCATGGAATGACGGTTTTTTTTCACTAGGGTGCATAAGGTCAATGAATAATAAGGAGAGATTATGAACCATTTACAAAAAGTCATCGAGCAAGCTTGGGATACACGTGATACTTGGGATATGCATTCAGCAGATGCAGAAGTCCGTGCGGCAGTGATTCGTACCGTGGATTTATTGGATGATGGTGGCATTCGTGTGGCGGAGAAAAATAAGGATGGCGTTTGGAAAACCAATGAATGGTTGAAAAAAGCAGTCTTATTATTTTTCAAACTGCATGATAATGAAGTCGTTCATGGGGCTGGCACAAGCTATTTTGATAAAGTGCCGCAAAAATTTGCCAATTGGGGCGAAGATATGTTTCGCAAGGGTGGCATGCGTGTTGTTCCACCTGCGGCTGTACGTAAAGGTTCTTATATTGCGAACAAAGTGGTGCTGATGCCATCGTATGTGAATATTGGTGCTTATGTGGATGAAGGCACCATGGTGGATACATGGGCAACGGTTGGTTCATGTGCGCAAATTGGTAAAAATGTTCATTTATCGGGTGGTGTTGGTATTGGTGGTGTGCTTGAGCCATTGCAAGCTACGCCAACGATTATTGAAGATAATTGTTTTATTGGCGCACGTTCTGAAATCGTCGAAGGCGTGATTGTTCGTGAAGGTTCAGTGATTTCGATGGGTGTGTATATTGGTCAATCTACACGCATTATTGATCGCGCAACAGGCAAGGTTTCTTACGGTGAAATACCACCGTATTCCGTTGTTGTTTCAGGCTCAATGCCGGGAGCATCGGGTGGTCCGAACCTTTATTGTGCTGTGATTGTCAAAACAGTCGATGCAAAAACACGTTCCAAGACAGGTATTACTGAATTATTGCGTGAATAAGAAATATTTCATTTTTTGTAAGTGAATCACTGATCTTACACACTGTCATTCCCGTGGTCTTTTAATCGGGAATGAACGTTGTTGTGTGTTCATTACTCTGGAAGTGTGGCTTTAGCCGCGCCCTTCTACTTCATTCGGCGCGGCTAAAGCCGCACTTCCAA
>JAUZQM010000072.1 GCA_030950985.1 Mariprofundaceae bacterium
GTGATTACTTTAGCAGATAGCGTTCGAGCTGATGTTTTGTATAAATAATTTTTCACGACACGGTTGGGCATGTTAGCTATTGTCATGCCTAATCGTTTTATTCCATACTACTCCATAAAATTTATGATGAAATTGGCAAAATATATTTAGCAAAGTCTTTGCAATCGTTTGGGCAGACTTAGGGGGGGGGTGAAAATAATCTTCACTGGCTGCTGAGTTATGCTTTTAATGAAGATTCGAATTGTGTAAAAAAAGAAAATAATGCGGTAAATATGGCAGTGTTTAGGCATGTTGCATAGAACCTAATCCAGACCAATATGTCATCCAAAATTGGCATTAAGAACCGAAGTCTTAAAGCAGACTAGGACAATGATTTTTTGCAAAATATTCGTATGGTAAACTAGCCATTTTTAATGCGATGGCTCTAGTGGAATGATAGGAAAAGGTGTTTTTCGTGAGCTTTCTGCTTAACTTGGGGGCATGAGAAATCCTTATCAATTTTATGCAGTGGTATTACCCGGCTTAGAAACCATTGCTGCCCAAGAACTTAACCATTTATCAGCCCATGAGATTCGTGAAGATGAAGGCGGTGTCCATTTTTCAGGTACGTTGGATAGCCTATATCGCATTAGTTTAAGGTCGCGTTCGATTACACGCGTCTTATTACGTGTTGGTAAATGCCATGCGATGTCCGCAGCTGAATTACAACACCAAATTGCCCGCATGCGCTGGGAACATGTGATTCCCAAAGGTGCAAGCATTACTGTAAAAGCAAGCAGTGAACACTCTAAGCTGACCCATTCAGAACAAACGTCTGAAGCAGTAAAAGTGGGTATTGCGGAAGCTTTAGGTAAACGCCTACAGAAATCAGGCGATAGCCAACAAACCATTTATATTCATATCAATAACAATCGTTGTGATATACGCGTGGACTGTTCTGGTGAACGTTTGGATCGTCGCGGTTATCGTTTAGCCTCTGCAAAAGCGCCCATACGCGAAACATTAGCGGCTGGCTTATTGCAATGGATGGGCTTGAAAGCGGATGAAACCTTATATGTTCCGATGTGTGGTTCGGGTACATTTGCGATTGAAGCAGCCTTGATGAATCAACACATTGCTGCCAACGCCCATCATATTTTCCCTTTTTCTGATTGGGATATATTTAAAGAAAAAAGTTGGCAACGTGTGTTAAGTCGTGCAACAGACATGCAAAAGCCCAATCTTTTGAACATTCCTGTATCCGATTTACACGAGGGCGCAATCAAAGCCACGCAAAGTAATGCCAAAAGAGCAGGCGTGTTATCAAACTTAACCATCACACAGCAAGATATACGTCAGCTAAAACCGCAAGAAAATAATCCATCAGGTTTAATCATGTGTAATCCGCCCTATGGATTGCGCCTTGAAACGGAAGGCGAAGCTTTTTATCAGATGCTTGGCAGTATTTTAAAGAAAGAATTTCATGGCTGGCGCATCATGGTCATTTGCCCAAGTTGGAAACATGAACGTGCTTTGGGTATGCCTGTACGTCGCCGCTTAAAAGTGCGTCATGGTGGTTTATGGCTAGATGCACTGGATGTAAGTCAACAAGAAACATCCGCATATAAGGATTAATCACGTGAGACAACAACAAACCGACACCGCCTCATCGAAGATTTGGCTATGCTTACTCGCACCTTTAATCATCTTTCCATTGATGATTAATGTACGTTTATTCCCCATGATTGCACCCAATGAAGAACCCAAATGGGGATTATTGGTGATATGTGGTCTTTGGATTGTATGCAGCTCGGCTTATCTTTTTTGGCAAAAAAAAGAGCCTCTTCAACTCACATGGACATGGGCTAGTTTAGCCCTGTTTTCATTTTATAGTTTGTTAGGGATGGGTGTGTTTATAGGTCCGAATACCACTGAAGGGTGGATTCGTTTTTCATTTTGGTTGGCATCCTTGATGGTCTTTTTAACGACCGCATGGGCCTGGCGACATGAAGCACGTTTTCATGATACTTGGAAGTGGTTTGTTTCACTGGGCAGTTTTATCTTTTCTGCCCATTATTGGAAAGGTTATTTTTTGGATTATGGTGCACCAAATTATAATTTTAGCGTTCTTTTTTCACCCATTGGACATGTCAATTTTACAGGAGATGCACTGGTTATTCTTCTACCTGTTTTAATTTACTTGTTGCTAAGTCAAACACATGCCGTACTTCGTTTGCTCAATTGGTTTTCAGTGACAACCGTTGGCGCGATTCTTCTTGTGGCTTCAAGCCGAGGGGCGTTGGGAGGTGTGGTCTTAGGTAGCTTGGTCGTGATGATACTGATGATTCGTCACCATCATTATTTCCGTCATTTAACATGGAAATCCATCGATATTTATTTGCCTGCTATCCTTGTCATCAGTGCTTTATTGAGTTCCTTTATCACTTATGAACTCTTGCCTTATCATTACCGTGATTTAGCGCGTGTTTCAGCTTCGGTAGGCAGTGCTATTGAAGATGAAGCCATGAAACCGCTTACGCCTAATGTTCCACAACCACCACTGGCAGAAATGTGGCATGCATTAACGCCAGTATTGGGCGCTGATCGTGTTACTATTTATGGTTCTTCAACAGCCATGACGATGGATGCTCCTATCTTAGGTCAAGGCACGGGTAATTTTTTCACGGTTTACCCTTCATTTAGCAATCATTACCCTGATTTTCGTGATGCCTTAAGTAGCGCACGAACGTTTACCACCAACCCTCACAATATTATTTTCCAAATCGCAACCCAACAAGGCATTCCCGCAGCTATTATTTTTATGGGCTTATTAGTGTTCTTTTGGGGACGTTTATTGTTTTATGTTTGGAAACAATGGGATACATGGTTAGCGATGGGGTGTTTCGGCATCACTGCGGCTATTTTTGATGCCATGTTTAATCATGTCTTTTTTAACCCTGCAAGTATGTTTGTGTTTGCTTTATTTGCAGGTGGGTGGTGGGGCGGCATGAAGGCTTTACCTTCTTTGGGAAAGGCATATTCGCTTCCTTCATCTTCGATTCGTCCTATCGCTGTGAGTTGTGTGATCGTTGCCTTGTTATTAAGTATCTGGCCTAGTCGTTGGTTGATTTCTGAATGGTATGCTGGTTCTGCGATGTCGCACATGCGCCAACCAAGCATTGCAAATGTCGAATATCAGAAGGCTTACACATGGGATAAAGATAATTTTCGTGCTCTCTTTGGTGTAGCTCAAGCAGCGTATCAACAAAAAAAATACCCTGAATCCATCGCTTATTTGGAACACTTTGAACGTATTTATCCTTACAATCCCCCTGCACTCAATCTTTTAGGGGCGGCGTATTTGATGAATCAGCAATACAAAGAAGCTGGACAAGCCTTTCAACGAGCTGTCAATATTTTACCCGATTTTAAAATAGCACAACAAAATCTAGCACGTATTCAAATGATTTTACGACAGCAGCCCGTAAAAAAAGAGTAGCATTCAATTAACTGATATTACGCACCTTGGTAAAAAAGAAACGTCATTCCATGCTTTGGAAGTGTGGCTTTAGCCACGCCCTGATACTTTATTCGGCGCGGCTAAAGCCGCCCCCCAAAGTAATGAACACACAGCAACGTTCATCCCTAAAATTCGATGAAAAGACCATGGGAATGACGGTCTGCGTAACATCAGTTACTTAAACGCCGAACAAAAACATTGCTTTAAAAAGGTAAGCTTATGCCCCATTTAGTTCTCATTGACGGTCCTAATTATGTATTTCGCGCATTTCATGCTGTTAAACACAATTTATCCAATTCCAAAGGGGAACCCACCAATGCTGTGTTTGGCTATGTTCAAATGGTGCGAGCTATTCTAAAAGACTTATCGCCCACCCATGTTGCGGTGATTTTCGATCCCAAAGGCGGCACATTTCGCAATCAAATGTATGATCAATACAAAGCACATCGTCCACCGATGCCTGAAGATTTAGCAGTGCAATGGCAATCCGTGTTTGATGTCACGGATGCCTTCAATATTGCGCGTATGTGTGTCGAAAATTATGAAGCGGATGATGTGATTGCGACACTTGCCAAACAAGCCGAAGCCAGAGATTGGGATGTTACCATTGTTTCTACCGATAAAGATTTGATGCAATTGGTATCGGCGAAGGTTTGGATGTTGGATACCATGCGTCATAAAGAATATGGCATTGAAGAAGTCAAAGAAAAATGGGGCGTTGAACCTGTCAAAGTTCATGATTTACTCGCTTTAGCAGGTGACTCTGCGGATAACATCCCTGGTGTACCTGGTATTGGCCCTAAAACAGCCTTGGATTTGTTAAATACCTACGGTGATTTGGAAGGTGTGTTGGCGCACGCTGGAGACATCAAACAAAAAAAACGCCGTGAAAATTTAATCGAATTTGCAGATGATGCGCGTTTATCCTATCGCTTGGTGGCTTTGGATATGAACACACCTTTACCGATGTGTTTGGATGATTTGAACGTCCAATCGCCCAATCGACCACTGCTTAAATCATGTTTTGAAGCACTAGAATTTAGCCGCTTAACCGCCGAATTTACGGATAGCGATACAAAAGTATCTCCAACCATTAAAGACATGGATGAAACACCGAACATCAACCAAGCACGCATCGATTATGTTGTGGATGATGACCATAAGTTACAACAACTTATTCAACAACTTGATGCAGCACCCTTGTTTGCCATCGATACAGAAACCACATCATTGCATTGTCATGATGCTGCTTTGGTCGGTTTATCTTTTGCCACGCAAGCAGGTGAAGGCTTTTACATCCCGATTGCCCATCGGTCGGATAATTTATTGGATGCCAGCCCTAAACAACTGCCTCGTCAACACGTTTTAGAAGCCCTTCGCCCATTATTAGAAGATAAAACACAGGCTAAATGTGGTCATAACTTAAAATATGATGTTCAAGTCTTGCGTCATGCAGGCATTGAGTTGCGCGGCATTGCCTACGATTCCATGTTATTGGCGTATGTCGATGAAGCAGGGCAAGCGGCAAACATGGATAGTCTAGCTAAAAAATATCTCAATCATGATTGTATTTCTTTTTCGGATGTTGCAGGTAAAGGTGCAAAAAAGATAACCTTTGACCTCGTTCCTTTGGATATTGCAGCCCCCTACGCCAGTGAAGATGCTGAAGTCACATTTCGATTAACGGAAACGCTGAAAGAAAAATTAGGCACACGCATACAACGTCATGATGAGATTGAATTACCCCTTGCTTTGGTGTTGGCTGATATGGAATGGATGGGGGCAAATATTGATGCCACCCAATTGGCGAAACTTTCCGAAAACTTTGGTCAACGTATTGCCTCACTTAAAAGCCAAATTCACGAGGCAGCAGGTGAAGTGTTTAATATCAATTCACCCAAACAACTCGGTGTTTTATTGTTTGAAACATTGGCTTTGGAAGGTGGCAAGAAAACCAAATCAGGGCAATGGGCAACAGGGCAATCGGTGTTGGAAAAGTTATCCGATCAACATGATATTCCCCGTTTAATTTTAGAAGTTCGTGGATTATCCAAGCTTAAATCCACCTATACCGATGCTTTACCGAAGTTGATTCATGCCCAAACGGGTCGCATTCATACGTCGTACAATCAAGCTGTGACCACCACAGGTCGCCTTTCATCTTCTGAACCTAATTTACAAAACATTCCCATTCGGACATTGGAAGGGCGAGAAATTCGTAAGGCATTTGTGGCGCAAGAGGGTTATCGTTTATTGGCTGCCGACTATTCACAAATTGAACTTCGTTTGATGGCTCATTTTTCACAAGATGCTAATTTGATGCAAGCTTTTGCCGAAGGTCGTGATATTCATGCGGCGACAGCAGCGGTCATTCAACATGTCCCTATTGAAGAGGTTACAGGTGATATGCGTCGATGCGCCAAAGCGGTCAATTTTGGTATTTTATATGGCATGAGTGCCTTTGGGCTTGCCAAACAACTCGATATTTCGCGCACGGAAGCCAAACTATTTATTGAAAGTTATTTTGAACAATTCCCCACCATTCAAGCGTTTATGGATGCAACATTAGCCACTGCACGCAATCAAGGCTATGTGGAAACCTTGCTTGGGCATCGCATGGTTGTGCCTGATATCAATAGTAGCAATAACATGCGAAAAGCTTATGCCGAACGCACGGCCGTCAATGCGCCGTTGCAAGGTTCAGCCGCCGATATTATTAAAGTTGCCATGATTGCTTTGCATCAACGTTTACAACAAGAAGCACCCCAAGCCAAGATGCTTTTACAAGTCCATGATGAATTGATTGTGGAATGTCCTGATTCAATGCGTGAGCAAGTCAGTGATATCATGCGTGAATGTATGCAAAACGCCGTTAGCTTGAATGTTCCGCTCGATGTGGATATTGGTGTGGCTCAAAATTGGTTTGATGCGCATGCTTTGTAAGTAATAATTTTAAAACATGCAAATTTGTACTCACATAATTTACGTTTTTAAGCTTGTTGAAAGCAAGTTAAAGATATCAGCTCTATTCTCCCACTTTGCGAAATATGGACCTTGTAAAACAATGATGGCTGAAATAGCCAAAGATTGTGATGTGAGTGTTGGTAATGTTTATCGTCATTTTGAAAATAAAAATACCGTGATGATTGCCTGTTTGGAGCAACAACTTCAGGAAAAGTTAGATGCTGTAATTAAATCGACATCTCACCACCGTGATTTATTATTGACCTACGAAAAGAAAGTGATTGCTGCCATTGCAGTGATTCTCCAAAAAGGTGTGCAACAAGGTCAGTTTAGCTGCGGCGATACCATGCAAACGACCTATGATATTCATCAAGCAAGCTTGCGTTATAATAATCCTATCAGCTTGCAAAATAATTCGCTTGAGCAACTAAGTATCGATTTGAATCACTTGCTTGATCTTCTTTATTCAGGTTTACAAAACAGATGATGCGGCTACGCAATAGTGCCACTTCTTATGGCTGGATCAGCATCATGATTCACTGGACGATGGCAGCGGCTATCTTTGCGATGTTTGGCTTGGGTCTATGGATGCGAACATTGGGTTATTACGATCGTTGGTATCATGCTGCACCCGCCTTGCATAAATCGATGGGCATACTGTTGCTCTTGATACTGATATTTCGTTTCATTTGGCGCATCGTTAACACACGGCCTGATTTAATGGGTGAGCCTTGGGAACAGTTTGTCGCTTTGCTGGTGCATAACTTGCACTATGTCTTGTTATTTTCTCTATTAATGACGGGTTATTTGATTCCGACCGCTGAAGGAGTTGGCATTGATGTGTTCAACTGGTTTACTCTTCCTGCCTTGTTTACATTTAGCAAAGAAACGACTGATTTTATTGGGCTAATGCATGTTTATGTTGCATGGTCTGTCATTATTTTGGCTGGCGCACATGCCGCCGCCGCACTCAAACATCATATCATTGATAAAGATATTACGCTGCTGCGTATGTTGGGTATATCCCGAAAAAGCAAGAAAGAAAAGGAGATTATTGGATGAAATTAAAACGGTTTACTATCGCATTGCTGTTGCTTACAGGCTATGCAACATCGGCAATGGCTGAAAATTATGCGATTGATATCAAAGGTCAGCATGCCTTTATTCAATTCAAGATTAAACATCTCGGTTATAGTTGGATGCTGGGTGAATTTCGCACGTTTGATGGTCGTTTCAGTTATGATGAACAACACCCAGAACAGAATCAAGTGAACGTTACGATTGAAGCGAACAGTATTGATACCAACCATGCTGAACGCAATAAGCATCTTCGTAGTGCTGATTTTTTTGATGTAAAACAGTACCCAACGATTACCTTTAACAGTACTTCGTATGAAGCGAAGGGAAATCAGCAAGGTATCATTCATGGTAAGCTCACATTGCGTGGCGTGACCAAAAATGTCGATATTGCAGTCAATCAAATTGGTGCAGGCGCTGATCCTTGGGGTGGCTATCGCCGTGGCTTTGAAGGTCATGCCACATTGCATCTTTCCGACTATAAAATGCCATTCGCTCCTAAGCTCGGCCCTGTATCGGACAATGTAGAACTCTTCTTATCGATTGAAGGTATTCGTAAGAAATAGGTAACTATTGAGCTTATAGTAGTTCAAGTATGAAGTTAGCATATTATAAGCTGCATCGTCACCTCCGAGTGCTTGTGTCGAAGGTCTTTTGTTTCAAACAGTAGATGCCCGATAAAAGAACTCGGGCATGACGAGTTGATAAAGATTTTGGGCATGACGATACGTTCATGTTTGAATGACTATACCCATAGGTTTAGGATGATTTGGAGGTACGGCTAAAGCCGTACTTCCAAAGTTATCGTTAGGCTTGAATGGTTTTCGCCGCTTTTGCGACACGATTGACAGCATCTTTCAGAGTTTCTTGGGCGACTGCATAAGAAAAACGAATTTGCCCTGGGGAACCAAAAGATGTCCCCGGTACCAGTGCCACGCCTGCTGTATCCAGTAGCCATTCACAGACCACAACATCATCACTTAATAAGACACCTTCTGGAGTCGTTTTTCCCAACCATTCATCAATCGATGGAAAGACATAAAAAGCACCATCTGGCATCAAACAATGCACACCATCAATGGCATTGAGTGCGTTCACCAACCATGTGCGACGTGTTTCATACGTTTGTACCATCTCATCCAACGCGTCTGTTGGACCTTGCAATGCTGCCAATGCTGCTTTTTGTGCAATTGAAGATGGATTGGATGTGGATTGCCCTTGAATTTTACTCATGGCTTTAATCAAATGAACGGATGCGGCGCAAAAACCAATGCGCCAACCTGTCATGCAATATGCTTTTGATACGCCATTGAGTGTAATGGTACGATCTTTTAAATCTGGATTGACTTCTGCAAAAGTGGCAAAGGTTTTACCGTCAAAAATAATTTTTTCGTACATATCATCGGTTGCCACAGCGACATCTGGATGTTTTCTAAGCACATCACCCAAGGCCGCCAAATCTTCCCAAGAATATGCCATACCTGTTGGATTCGAAGGTGAGTTCAAAAATAATAGTTTTGTTTGGGGGGTGATGGCTGCTTCTAGTTGTGCCGCAGTTAGTTTGAAATTGGCTTCGGCAAGGCAAGGAACAATGACAGGTTTGCCTTCTGCCAGCAAAACCATATCAGGATAGGAAACCCAGTAAGGCGCAGGGATGATGACTTCATCACCTTGATTGATCATCGCCATCAACAAGTTGAAAATACACTGCTTACCACCCGTTGAAATCAAGATGTTTTCAGATGTATAATCCAAATGGTTATCGCGTTTAAATTTCTTTGCGACTTCTTGACGTAATTCAGGAATCCCCGGCACGGCTGTGTAACGGGTGAAACCACTTCGAATAGCCTCAATGCCAGCTTCAGATGCCGCTTTCGGTGTATCAAAATCAGGTTCACCAACCGATAAGGAAATAATGTCTCGACCTGAGGCACGAAGTTCTGAAGCTTTCGCTGTAATAGCAAGGGTTGCAGATGGTTGAACGAGTTGCACACGATTGGATAATTGAATAGTCATAAATGGCAATATGCCTTATAATAGGTAAAAATCAATATTTTCTAGTTACTATTCAGCTTACCTATTATTTCCCCGATGTCGGCGTTAAAAATAGTCTTAAAACTTAAAGAGTAAGTATTTAATGACACTGGCTCGCTTATCATCATCTTTCATACTTGGTATTTGTGGCATATGGATACCATAGTCATTTCCATCCAAAAGAGCTTGCGCATATTCATCATATTTTAAAATTTTGCCTGGATTTTTTAGCCAAGCATTTAGCCATGTTACATCACGACGTTCTCCAATACCTGTTAAGATAGGGGCAAATCTTTGTTTATCGCCCATACCATGACAATATACACAAACGTTTTGGAAAAGATCGTGTCCTTGCGCTATACTGGATGCCCATGTAGCTGGAGAAAAAAAAAGAGTTATCAACAATACAAAAGTTAACTGAATTATATGCATAATTATAGTGCCCCAAAATGAATTACCCAATTATTACGAAATAATTGGGTAATTTCAATCTATAATAGTTTAAGTATGAATACGATATGTAGATTAGGCTTTCGCTCAAATTTAATTTAGGTCCCATAGGGATTTTAAAAATATGGCTTACAGTCTAGATTTGAGAAAACGTGCTGTTGAATTCATTGAGTCGGGGCAGACTCAATTAGAGGCTTCTAAAGTTTATAACATTCACAAAAAAAACTATCCGTCAGTGGCTTGATTTAAAAGATATGAATGGCGTAAGTGATTGTACTTCATTGCTTCCATTTACAATCAACACACGCCTACAACTTGGTATGACGTAGCCTCAATGCGTTGGTAATCACGGATACCGAGGAAAAACTCATTGCTGCCGCAGCAATAACTGGCGAAAGTAACAGACCAAAAAATGGGTAAAGCACGCCTGCGGCAATCGGTATGCCAGCCGAGTTGTAGATAAAGGCAAAGAACAGATTCTGGCGGATATTTTTCATGGTGGCACGCGACAGTCGAACCGCGCGTAAAATACCTGTTAATTCACCTTTCACCAAGGTAATGCCCGCCGATTCCATCGCCACATCCGTGCCTGTTCCCATAGCAATCCCGACATGGGCTGCTGCCAGCGCAGGCGCATCATTGATGCCGTCACCCGCCATCGCCACGATGTTACCTTCAGCTTGTAGCTTCTTGACCACTGCCGCTTTCTGATCGGGCAGTACGTCTGCCTCGAAGCGGTCGATGCCCAGTTTTTCAGCAACGGCAGCCGCTGTATTGTGGTTGTCACCCGTCAGCATGACCACGTCAATACCCTCTTCTCGCAACGCCTTGATGGCCTTGGGTGTGGATGACTTTATCGGATCAGAAACACCTAGCAGTCCTGCTAACGTGCCATTGGCCGCCAGATACATGACCGTCTCGCCAGCCAATTGATGGGTTTCAACCATGGTTGCAACGTCGATGATGTCGATGCCGTTTTCCTGCATCAGTGTTGCATTGCCCAGTAATACGGCTTTGTTGCCCATCCTAGCACTTACGCCTTTGCCTGTGATGGCAGTGAAACGTTCCACGCCTTGTAGCGTAAGATTGCGTACTTTCGCCCCCTTCATAATCGCCTCTGCCAAAGGGTGTTCACTGGCTCGCTCGATACTGGCAGCCAACACCATCATATCGTTTTCTGTCATGTCTCCAATCACCTGCACGGTGGTTAATGTTGGTTTGCCTTCGGTCAGCGTACCCGTCTTGTCCACCACGAGCGTATTTACCTTTTCCATGATTTCCAACGCTTCGGCATTTTTAATCAAGACACCTGCTGTGGCTCCGCGCCCCGTCCCAACCATGATAGAAATAGGTGTTGCCAGACCCAGCGCGCAGGGGCAAGCAATAATCAGTACTGCCACGGCATTGATGATGGCATGCGCCAGACGCGGCTCAGAGCCGATAAAAAACCAAACTGCAAAAGTGAGCAATGCAACAGCAACGACAACGGGGACGAAATAACCCGCCACGGTATCAGCCATCTTCTGAATGGGTGCGCGCGAGCGTTGGGCATCGGCGACCATGTTAACAATCTGCGCCAATAGCGTATCCGCACCGACCTTTTCAGCCTGCATCACTAAAGCACCATTGCCATTGACGGTTGCACCAATCACTTTTTCGCCGATAAACTTCGCCACTGGAATCGGTTCGCCCGAAATCATCGATTCATCGACATGACTCTCGCCTTCGGTGACCACGCCATCCACGGGTATTTTTTCACCGGGACGAATACGCAATACATCACCAGCCACGACATCTTCCAGCGGCACATCGGTTTCGTTGCCATTCTCACCAACACGCCGCGCAGTTTTCGGCGACATGCCGAGCAACAGTTTAATCGCTTCATTGGTACGCGAACGAGCGCGTAACTCCAACACTTGCCCGAGCAATACCAGCGTTGTAATGACTGCGGCGGCTTCAAAATAAACATCAACCAAGGGTTTCGCATTGTCTCCCTGCATCTGCATCAGAGGCGGAAAAAGACTCGGGGCAAGCAATGCAACCATGCTATAAATCCATGCCACGCCAACCCCTAGACCGACAAGGGTGAACATATTCAAGTTCCACGTTTTCAGGGACAGAGCAAAACGCTCGAAGAATGGCCAGCCGCCCCACAGCACGACAGGAGTCGCTAAGGTAAACTCAATCCACTGCACCAAGCCCATGTTTAAGAATGATGGCAACCATGATGGTGCTAAATCAGCCATCATCGCCAATATAAAAACAGGCACCGCCAACAACAGACTCACCGTCAATCGACGGTTCATATCATCGAGTTCTGGGTTTGCCTCATCAAGCGTGCCTGTGGGTGCTGCCATTGGCTCCAGTGCCATACCGCACACCTTGCAAATACCCATACCCTTTTGCTCTTGCCCCGGACACATCGGACAAAAATAGATGGCATCCACATCTGCTTCGACGATGGGTTTCGCTGCATGCGTATGGTCACAAGCGTGATCTTTGCCTTCGTATGCCACAGGATTATCTTGAAACTTGGCAACACAATGTTGACTACAAAAATAATAATCGTGATTTACATGTTGGATATGATTGATGGATGTACGACTGACCTGCATGCCACAAACAGGGTCATGGGTGCAATCATCGCCCATATAGGCTTCTGGTGATGCGCCGAATGTATCAAGGCAATGCGTACTGCAAAAATGATAATCCACACCACGAAATACACGCTCATGTTGACTATCTTCTTTGACGTTCATGCCGCAAACTGGATCCGTATGCATCGTGTACCTCCTTAATTTATCAGTGCGCTTCTGAATTAAAAGCCCAAGCAAATAGACTTGTTTTTTTCAAGCCTGTACATTCAATGACCATGACGGCAAAAAAGGCAATCAATGAACCAATAAGTAATCCGACTGCTGGTCCGAATAGCCACATGACACTCGCCTCTGCACCTTGAGGACCAAGCTCAACCGTACGAAAACCCATGAGAATCCAAGCAGGCGGATACATCAAAGCACCTAAACCAAATGTCCAAGCAAAGACTTTTTTCCAAGTATCTTTAAGGTTGGTTGATGCCACAAAGATCAATACAATCATCACCAACAAACCAATCCCCATAAAATGAATATGACCGCGTAGTAGCCGCTGCATAGCATCGGTGGCTAGACTGCCCGAGTGTGAATGCTGCGCGCCTGCTTCGTGTCCACCACCATGCATATGCTCGCTGTGCCCAGTATGACTGGATTCACCATCATGATGATGCGATGCTGAGGTACTTGCTGCATGATCATGCACGCTATTTTCTATATGCATATCTGACATACTCATTTCAGCTTGCATATGTGCTTGCTTCATCTTGCTTTCGGCAGCTTCAAAACCGCCATGTAGATTTTCATGATGGGTAGCAATATATGCTGCCCACAAAGCACCAAAAATAAGTGCTAAAACGCCCATTGCTACGCCGTGGTAAACAGGGGAAAAACTATTTCTTAATGCATTCATACTTTACCCTTTTTTATAACAGTATTATATTGAGGGAAGGCTTAGCCTTCCCTCATGTGTTCTAATGATACTTATAGTGCTATATCAATTAAGAACATGCCTGTGGTAAAGCTACTTTGACGAGCAATCGTTTGACCTTTTGCAAGTCCCATAGAATCCACTTGGTTGCTAACGCATCCACTCCACAGGCTCTAACGGCATATCCTGCCGCGTTTAAAATATTCTAAGATGCATTATAGATTGGATGAAAAATAATGAAATCGCTTATATCCCCATAGCTGAAACAAGGGGTTTTACGCTACTTTTCAATAAAAGTTCACTGACTTCCAAGGCTCTTATCCCCATTACATTAGCCCCTGCACCACAGCCAATCATTATAATAACGCTTGGCTGTTTGATTTACTTATTGGCTGAATAATTCACCATGCCTTTATGCTTTTTACCATCGGCTGTTTTGAATAAAATCATGATGCCGTTCTTACCCTTGGTATCCAAATTGTACGCTGCCATATACCAATCACCCATCTTCATCAGCATTTTTGAATCGGTTTTTTTGTTGGGGAGAAACACCTTTGAGTTAATCACTGCATCTTTAATAATCGCACCATCTTGCTCAATTCTAATCATCAGATGATGGCTTCCGCCTTGTTTCATACTCTCTTTTGCGACCATGACATGAAACGTCACGGTGTAGCCGTCAATTTCTTTTTTGACGAAAAAGACTCCGGGTTTTGTCGCCATGTCGGCATGGTGTGACATATCCATCGCGGTGTGGTCGTGATGCGCCATGCTTGGCATGTTTTCCATAGCATGCTCGTGAGCATTGCTGATGGATGGTAATGCTGTGAGGAATAAAAAGCCTGTTAAAAGTAGTGTTTTTTTCATCATTTATCTCCTGTGTGTATTCTTTCTTTGTAACGATTTAGCCATGTTTACCAGACTAATTTGGCATGGCTAAATCCGTACTTCCAGAGGGTTCACACGCATGAACCCATCGTGACCATGTTGTTAAGGAACGGGGATTTAATACCTGTTCCTTAATGCCGATGTTCAAAAACTGAGGACGTTCTATTTTGATGGGTAATCGAATCGCCCATATGCTCCCAGCCTTCACCATCGTGCATGCTTGCACATCCGCTACTTAATAATGCGACAACTATCGTCAGCAATAAAAATTGATGCTTTTTCATCATTAAACCCACCTTAGTAGCGTGTAAAGACACGTGATTTACCATCTTTATCGAAGGCCAATATATCATAGCCTTTAGGGTGTTGCTCAACAGCTTGCATGCCTGGTGATTTCATCGGCATACCGGGTGCGCTCAGACCGACAACATGGGCTGGGCGTTCCTTGAGCAAACGTTTGATATCTTCCGCTGGCACATGACCTTCAATCACATAACCATCCACAATCGCAGTATGGCAGGATGCCAGCTTCTTCGTGACACCGTATTGTCATTTGATGGCATCCATGTCTTCGCGTTTGTTTTCAACCACGACAAAGCCCGACTGACGTAAATGCTTCGCCCATGCACCACAGCAATCACATGTAGGGCTTTTATACATCTGAACATCCTGCTTGACTGTTGCAAGCGGTTGGCTTTACACCTCGGTGTGTTCCGTAGCACTTTTGGACGTTTCAGATACCCCTTCACACGCTGGAATCAAAAGCAACACCAATATGGCTCCGATGTATTTTTTCATCATTTATATCCTTTGTGGATTATTTTTTCTTTCCATTGCAGCACCAGACCGTAAATCACGGGTAATACCAGCAAACTTAACACGGTCGCTGTGAACATTCCGCCAATCATGGGGGCTGCAATTCGTTGCATCACATCAGATCCTGTCCCTTGACCAAACATAATAGGAACCAAGCCTGCAATCACTGCTGTGGCTGTCATGGCAATGGGGCGAACGCGTTGCGTAGTGCCTGATGCAACCGCCTGCATGATTTCATCGGATGTTAAGTGTCCATTTTTTTCAGCTCGAATTTTGGCAACGGACTGATCAATGAAGGTCATCACCAATACACCAATTTCCGCTGAGACACCTGCCAGTGCAATAAATCCAACAGCCACAGCCACCGACATATTGTATCCCAAATACCAGACCAACCAGAAACCGCCAATAAGCGCAAAGGGAATCGACAGCATCACCACTATAGGAGAAGTGAAGTTACGAAAATTGAAAAATAGCAGTAAAAAGATGCTAAGCAGGGTGATGGGAACCACCACTTTTAAACGTGCATTGGCACGTTCCATATATTCAAACTGCCCCGACCAGACGAGTGAATAACCCGCTGGTATCTTGACTTGTTCAGTCACTATTTGTTTAGCTTTAGCCACATAGCCACCAATATCGGATGTTTTAATATCCACATAAATCCAAGCATTTGGTGTGGCATTTTCAGTTTTAATGGAAGGTGGCCCTCGGCGAAGCTTTAAATCAGTGACCAACGACAATGGGATTTGCGCACCTGTCGGTGTAGGAATCAAAACACGCTTCAATGATTCCATATTATCGCGCAATTCACGCGGATAACGGATATTGATGGGATAGCGTTCCAAGCCTTCCACCGTTTCACTGACGTTCATACCACCAATCGCCGATTGAATGACATCTTGAATATCGCCGACGGTTAATCCATAACGAGCGGCTTCTTCACGTTTGATGTCAAAATCAAGGTAATAACCACCTGCCGCTTTATCGGCAAAGGCAGAAAGCGTATCGGGTAGTGTTTTTAAAACATTTTCAATATCACCTGCAACCTTCTCTAAAACATTCAAATCTTCACCCGAGACCTTAATGCCAATGGGTGTTTTGATGCCCGTTGAAAGCATATCGATGCGTGTTTTAATCGGATATGTCCAAGCATTCGCAACCCCAGGGAATTTGATGGCAGCATCCATTTCAGCCATCAATTCCTTGGTCGTTTTCGTCGAATCTGGCCATTCCGACTTGGGTTTTAAACGAATGGTGGTTTCCATCATCGATAAGGGAGCTGGATCGGTGGCTGTTTCAGCACGTCCAACCTTGCCAAAGACATGATGAACTTCGGGAAAGGTTGTCAAAATTTTGTCGGTTTGTTGAAGCAGCTCTTTGGCTTTGGTGATTGAAATACCGGGATAAGTGGTGGGCATGTACAAAATATCCCCTTCATCGAGAGGTGGCATAAATTCCGAACCTGTTTTCATGACAGGGTAAGCAGATACTGCCAATAGAACCAAAGCTAACATTAAGGTGATGGCTTTCCAGCGAATGGCCAAGTTCAATATTGGAGCATGCAAACGTTTCAGCCAAACATTGATAAAATTATGCTCTTCGCTAGGGATTTTTCCACGAATCAACAAACCCATCAACACAGGTACTAGTGTCACTGCCAATAAGGCCGCCGCTGCCATCGCATAGGTTTTGGTGAAGGCAAGCGGGGCAAATAAACGTCCTTCTTGTGCTTGTAAGGTAAACACAGGAAGAAAAGACACGGTAATAATCAACAAACTGAAAAATAACGCAGGACCAACTTCTTTGGATGCCATACTGACTGCATCCCAACGGACTTTTAAATCAGCCTTAGCGTCTAATTTTTCCAAATGTTTATGAGCATTTTCAATCATCACAATCGCACCGTCAATCATCGCACCAATGGCAATCGCAATACCCCCTAAACTCATGATGTTCGCGGATAATCCTTGCCAACTCATGATTAAAAATGCGATTAAGATGCCAATCGGAAGACTAATGATGGCAACCAAGGCACTTCGCGCATGCATCAGGAAGATTAAACAAATGATACCAACGACAATAGACTCTTCGATAAGCTTTTCTTTCAGGTTGTCCACGGCGCGTTCAATCAAATCACCCCGATCATAAACAGGAACAATTTCCACGCCTTCAGGTAAACCCGCTTTTAGTTCATCTAATTTTTCACGGACATGTTCAATGGTTGTCATCGCATTTTCACCAAAGCGCATGATGATGACACCACCCGCTACTTCACCTTGACCATTGAGTTCAGCTAAACCTCGTCGCAGCTCTGGACCTAAGTGAATATTGGCAATTTGTTTGAGAAATACAGGTGTACCATTCTCATCCACGGATACTGGAATCATCTCCAAATCATGCAGGCTTTTGATGTAGCCCAAACCTCGCACCATGTATTCCGTTTCACCCATTTCTATCACACGCCCACCGACATCATTGTTGGAGCGTTGAATAGCACGTTTTATTTTCGATAAAGGAATATTATACGCCAATAGTGCATTAGGATTGAGTTCAATCTGATATTGCTTCACATAACCACCAATGGATGCGACTTCGGATACGCCTTGCACGGTTTGCAAGGGATAACGCAAATACCAATCTTGAATTGAACGAAGTTGTGCTAAATCATGCTGACCCGTTTTATCCACTAGCGCATATTCATAAATCCAACCCACACCGGTGGCATCGGGTCCTAATTTGGGTGAAACACCTGTGGGTAAACGATCCGAAGCATAGTTTAAATACTCCAACACCCGTGTGCGCGCCCAATACATATCCGTACCATCTTTAAAAATGACATAGACCATGGAAAAACCAAAAAATGAATAACCCCGTACGACCTTGGTATTGGGTACTGATAACATCGCTGTTGTGAGTGGGTAGGTCACTTGATCTTCAACGACTTGTGGTGCTTGCCCTTCAAAATTAGTAAACACAATGACTTGCACATCTGATAAATCAGGAATCGCATCCAAAGGCGTACTTTTCATGGCTTGAAAGCCTGCAAAGCTAATCAATAGCGTGGCTATCAACACTAAAAAACGATTGTTAATGGATGCATCAATCAGCGAACGAATCATAACGAAAAGCCTTTCAATAAAATTAAAGATACCACCATTACATGTCCTCCATGTTCATATCACCCATATCATCAGGCATCGCCATATCACCCATGTTCATATCTTTCATCTTGGGTTTCGTATTTTTAGCTTGTCTAGCTTGCATCATTTTAGCCGTGGCTTCTTTCAATTTGGATTCTGAATCAATCAAGAACTGACTGGATGTGACAACAATCTCATCACTTTTCAAACCTTCTAAGATTTGTGCCTGACCTTCAGAATCAATGCCTACCACGACGTTTCTAGGTTCATATTCACCTGCGGAACGCTGAACAAATACTTGGGTTTGTTCCCCTGTTCTCACAATGGCTTCAGAAGGTACAATAATGGCATCAATTTGTTTGCCAGCTTTGACGACAATATTGGCAAACATCTCAGGTTTTAAGGCAAGTTTAGGGTTATCAAACTCCAAACGCATTTTAATGGTGCGTGTTTTGGCTTCTAAATAAGGATAAATATAACTCACTTTACCTGTAAACACGCGACCGGGAATACCCGCAACCGTCATGTCTGCTGAATCACCTTCACGAACCCAAGGTAAATCATCTTCATACAAATCGACAATCACCCAAATATGGGTTAAATCTACAATCATGTAGAGTTCTGTATCAGGGGTAATACGTTGACCATCACGCGCACCGATGTGCATCACAATACCTTCAAAGGGGGAGTGAATATGCAAGCCTTTCATGACTTTACGGGTTTTGGTCAATTGTTTGATTTGATGCTCAGGAACATCCAATAATTTCAAACGCTCATGGGCAGAAGCCAATAAACTTTTGGCACCTTGTCGGACATCAGGAAAAGGGCTGTTTTTTAAAATTTCAGCATTGTTGAGTGCGAGTAAATATTCTTCTTGGGTTGCGACCAGTTGTGGCGAATAAATGGAAATGAGACGCGTACCTTTGTGAACATGGTCACCTGTTTTATCCACCATTATTTTTTCAACCCAGCCGTCATATTTGGAATGTAAACGTGCCACACGTTCTTCATCATAAGTCACACGACCTACGGTGCGAATGGTTCGAGATAAGGTTTTTAGCTTCGCTTTAACGGTACGAACACCGATGTTTTGAACCATGGTTGGGTTGATTCTTACCGTGCCTACGGGTGCTGATGTATCATGACCATCATCCGCATAAACAGGAATATAATCCATGCCCATACTATCTTTTGTGAACACGGGTGAGGTAACATTTGGGTTCATCGGATTGCGATAAAAAAGAACTTTAGGTGCATCTTTTTTAGTTGTGGCTTCTTCATGCTTAGAAGTCTGAGGGGCAAACCAGTAGCCACCACCCAAACCTATCATGAGCATGAAAACAGCTGTTATCATTGTTGTTTTATTCATTCGATTGACCACCTGTATTGAAGATATGTATGTTGCTGTGAACGCTTACAAGTCGTTCACGGATGAAATTATCGTCATGCCTGAGTTCTTTTATCGGGCATCTAATGTTTGAAGCAATTGAAACAAAAGACCCTCGACACAAGCACTCGAGGGTGACGGCGAGAGAGGTAATGAAGCTCATGGAATTCATGATTAAATTCATGGGAGTAAACGGCCAATAGCCGCATCCAAGCTTGCTTGGCTTTGATGTGCTTCTGCCAATACCTTCCAATATTGGGTTTCATAATTGTAAAGTGTGATTTGAGCGCGAACCAGATTGAGAAAATCGACTTTGTTGACCTGATAAGCAGCCAACATGGAAGACACGGTTTGATTGGCTTGTGGAATAATGCCTGTTTTATATAAACTCGTTTGTTGTTTGGCTTGAACATAAGCCGTGAAAGACTTGGAAACATCTGCAAGCACCATGTCTTTCATATCATCATAAGAAAATTCAGTTCGCGCCAATTCTGCTTTACGTTGATCGATTTGGTGATCTTGTTTGTCTTGGGTAAACCAAGGCAATGTCATACTGACTCGAAGACTCAATAAATCAGCACGATTTTGTCCATTAGCAGGATTGACACCGCTGCGTAAGCCATAGGCTGCGCCCAGCATAAAATCAGGTTTATTATCTTCTTCAGCCAATAAGACACGATTTTCCATGCTGGCAATGCGTGATGTTTCACGCGCCAAAAGAGGTCGAGTGTGTAGGGCTTGTTGAAACAAATCAGATTCTAAACCTAGGTCAGCTAATGTTTCTGACAGATTTTGGGGTAGTTGAATGCTTTGATTGGTAGTTTGATGCAGCAAGCGGTTTAAAAGGATTTCTTCTTGTCTGCGTGATGATGTTAATTGAATCTGAACATCCAATAATTTGGAGAGTTCCAATTGTGCCAAGAGTACATCTTGTTGCAGACCCTCACCGACTTTATATTTGGTTTCTGCAATGCGAATCAATTGACGCAATAAATCTTGGTTTTTCGTCACGGTGGCTAAAGCATGATCCAAATAGGCTAGATTCCACCAGCGGTGTTTTACACGTTCAATCAATTTGAGGCGTACTTCATCGGTATTGAATTTGGCAATATCTGCCAATTGATCAGCAATATCTGCCTTTAATGATAATTTACCCCATGAGGGAATGGCTTGACTGATACCAACTTGCCACTGTGTCATATTTTCTTGGGTGCTAGAAAAACTGTTGATCGGTAAATTCAATGCATTCATTGATAATCTAGGATCAGGCAAACTTGATACTTGTGGTGCGACTTCACGCAAAGCATCCGTCTGTTTGACTTGAGAAGCTAAGTAGGGCGATGCCGAAACAGCTTGTTTGACCGCCTGTTGAAGTGTTAAAATATTTTGAGCAAATGTTATTTGGGGAAAAGCCCCTAAAAGCATGCCGATAAGGCATATATGTTTTGGATACAACATCCAGAACCTCCTGCAATATTCTTTGTGAGGTTGAGGCTGAAAAGCGCACAACAACACATCACATCATGGCGATGTGACAAAGAGCAGAAGGGGGTGTTTAAATTAAAATACGACGAGTTGTATGGTAGAGGAGGGTCGTGCTGCGTGGAGGAGCGTAGTCTTCTTCCATCGTAGCGATATGTTGCAATAATGTACGATTAGAAACTTGTGGCAATAGGATAATTGCCAATAAAACAGGCGTGACATGATCGAACATCAAGCTTGAATGCACTGAGACCACAAATTCAGGGGTATCACAGTGGCTGCAAGCTACATGATGAACACCTGTCTTGCTTGCATGTGAATCGTTCATGATGACCTGATGGCAATGCGCTGTCACAGGTGCGACATGAATCGCTGCTTCTGCTGTTGAAATACATGATGCAGAAATCAAAAGTTGTACCATAAAAAGAACAAGGAATGACTTTAAAAAAGCCGAAAACCAAGGTTTAATTTTTATATTTAAGCGCAACATGGGGCGAACTATAAAATTAAAACTGCAAGGGTCAAGGGTTATCTTGTCAGAATTATTTCTATAGGTAGGCGTGGATATTCCAACAAATAATTGGTCAAACCGCAGTAATCGTAAACCGAAGTAAAAGTAGTGTGCACCGATATATCCAAGTTAAAATTCGCCATCCTGTTAAATTGATGTGACATGGGAACATCCCTTGAAAATAAAGATTGTTGAATATCAGTATTATATGTATAGCAATCGAAGACTTACGCGAGGGCTAACACATGAGTTTAAAAACCAATAAGAATCAACTGGTGATGACTGCCGTACAAGGTGGTGTCGCAGCAGCTCAACAATGGGCACCCTTTGAAGTTGGTAGCAATGGCGAAATTTTTTCATGGCCGTCCACAGGTGGGATTACCTACAACGTTAAAATTGGTGATTCTGTTTTTGATTGGGCAGGTGAACATATTGAACCAGGTGTTTCCAGTACCTTGGATCACAAAAGTGCCAAACGTGCATCGGGCTACCAGTTCATGTCTTGCTGTGGCAATCAGGTACGCGTGATTTCAGGGGATGCCAAAGGAGAGCTTGGCACGGTACTTGGGCATCATGGTGGTGTGGATCATTTGATGTTGGATTTTCCTGATAGCACCCTCGAAAAACTGAACTGTGATGATAGATTCTTGGTCAAAGGGCATGGGCAAGGTTTGAAGTTAATCGACCATGAGGATGTCTATATTTACAATCTTGATCCTTTTCTTTTGGAGCAATGGGGATTAAAAGAACGTGACGATGGCAAGATTGAAGTGCCTGTGCATGTGATTGTCCCTGAATATGCGATGGGTAGTGGTATTGGATCATTATCCGTCACCACGGGTGATTATGATATTTTATGCCATGATGGGACGATGGTGAAAGAGCATGGATT
>JAUZQM010000073.1 GCA_030950985.1 Mariprofundaceae bacterium
ATTCAAACGCAATGATGCATTGCGTGAAGTTGCGGCCAAAGTTCCCGCAGAATCCATTCTCATTGAAACTGATTCGCCATATTTAGCACCTGTTCCTATGCGCGGCAAACGCAATGAACCGACTTTCGTCAAACATGTAGCTCAGTGCGTAGCTGATGCACGCCATATGCCAATGCAAGAGCTGGTTGAAATCACAACAGCAAATGCAATGAAACGGTTTCAGTTATTATAAATTCAAGCAAAAAAAAAGCCCCCGTTTCCGAGGGCGGTAGGTTACTCGTGAAGATGAAATCAAAACGAGCATTGCCTGCAAAATAATTCTTGTTATGAAAAGACTTTGAGGCATCCGTTAGATACAATAGCGAAAGACTAGTTTATCGGTTATGTTATTGGCAAGTTTTTTTTTGTGGGAGGGTGAATATGGCACATATTCTTGGGCTTGATTTGGGTACAAATTCTATTGGTTGGGCATTGCTTGAAGCATCAGATGATGCCGGTAATAACATAACGGGAATGGTTGATGTTGGTGTTCGCATTTTTCAAGAAGGTGTGGATCGAACCCCACAAGGTGCCGAACAGTCTAAAAATGCCACCCGAAGAGAAAAAAGAGGTGAAAGGAAGCTTCATAAACGGCGCAATCAAAGACGAAATACATTAAAAGATGCTCTTATTCAAAATGATTTACTTCCAAGCGCACAAAAAGAGTTTGATATATTGATGCAAATAAACCCCTATGAACTTCGTTCGCGGGGGATTGATGAAAAACTTTCTTTATTTGAATTAGGTCGAGCACTATATCATATCAATCAGCGGCGTGGTTTTAAAAGTAATCGAAAATCTGGTGAAAGCGATGGAACAGTGGCAACGGCGCTTACAGAATTACAGCAAAAGATGGATGAAGGGAAATTTCAAACATTGGGGCAATACCTTTATTCACTCAACCCCAAGGAACAGCGAATTCGTGGACGATATACCAAACGAGCCATGTATGAAGAAGAGTTTGAAATTTTATGGGGTCATTTGTCCTCATTTTATCCTGAAAATTTGACTGATAGCCTGAAAAAAGAGATTAAAAACGTCATTTTTTACCAAAGACCGTTAAAGATTCAGAAATTCCTTATTGGTATTTGTGAATTTGAAAAGCAGGAAATAATCAATCAAAAGGGTGAAAAAGTTTGGTCAGGGAAAAAGCGTAGCCCGAAAGGAACATGGTATGCCCAACAATTTCGTTTATTGTCTGAAATCAACAACCTCAAAGTCATTGATGATGATAAAGAGTGGCAGCTTGCGGAAGATTTGGATTTAAGAGACAAGCTTGTTCAAGCCCTTCAAAAGAAGAAAACCATGAACTTTAGTGCCATTAGAAAACTCCTTTTTGGCAAGGGTGATCAGCCTTATGAGCATATTCGCTTTAATTTGGAAGAAGGTGGGCGTGATAAGCTTCACGGTAATGCGACAGAATATGCTTTGCGTGATGCTTTAAAAAAGAAGTATGATGAACTTACCGACCAGCAACGTGATAACTTGGTGCATGATTTATTATTCTTGGAAGATGAAAGCATTGTTGTTCGGCATTGTGAAGTATTGGGTTTTGATGAGGAAATCACTCGAAAACTACTTAAAATAAAACTCGAAGATAAATACTTTCACCTTTCTCAAAAAGCGATTAAGACATTATTACCATTTTTAGAGCAAAGTTTGAAATATTCTGATGCCGTGGAAGCGGCAGGTTATCTTCGCAAGGATCAAAAAGAAGGTAAAAAAGTAGTACAACTTGGAGAGCCACCTCAATTGCGCAACCCAATTGTGCAAAAAGCATTGTTTGAAGTACGTAAGGTGGTCAATGCCATTGTGCGTGAATATGGCATACCTGCAAAAATCCGTGTTGAAATGGCGCGTGATTTGAAGCAATCAGCAGGGCAAAGAAAAGAGGTTAGTTTTCAAAATGCCAAAAACCGTAGACGCAACGATGAAATTCGTGAACGGTTAAGCAAAGAATACGGCATTGCCAACCCTAGCCGTGATGATGTGATTAAATTTCGCTTGTGGGAAGAGTGCAATCACACCTGCCCTTATACCAACACCACTATTTCAGCCGAGATGCTTTTTTCATCTCAAGTGGAGATTGAACACATTTTACCCTATTCGCGCAGCTTGGATGACTCGTATATCAATAAAACCTTGTGCATGAGTTTTGAAAATAAAATCAAAGGCAATCAAACGCCTTATGAAGCTTATCATGCTGATTATAGCCGCTACCAAACGATGTTGGCTGCCGTGCGAAAATTCAAACCACCATTTGGCTACAAGAAATTCAATAAATTTCGTCAACAAAAAATAAGCTTAGATTCATTCATTGAACGTCAACTTAATGATACCCGTTATATCAGCCGAGAAGTTTTGTCTTACATGGAGCCATTGGTTGGTAAAGGGAATGTGCAATCAGGGCGAGGACAAATGACCTCTACACTCCGCCATTTATGGGGTTTGAATAAAATATTGCATGCTTCGGGTGAGAAAACACGAGAAGATCATCGCCATCATGCCGTAGATGCTGTGGTGACGGCTCTTTCTACCCCCAAAGCATTGAAAGCAGTGAGTGCCGCGAGCAAATATGGAAGGTTGGATAAATTGAGTATTGAGCAGTTTCCCATACCTTGGAATGGCTTTCATCGTGATGTGGGAGAAAAGATCCAAAGTGTGGTTGTTTCACATCGGGTCATGCGAAAAATACGTGGGGCTTTGCATGAGGAAACAGCTTATGGTCAACTGACATTGACTGACGATAAAAATCAGAAAATGTATGCGGTAAGAAAGCCCGTTTCGGCACTTTCGCACAAGGAAATTACACAAATTGCTGATGAAAAGATTCGAGGAGCGATTTCTTCATATATTTTGCAAAAAGGTTTTGATCCGAAAGACAAGGGGGATGTAGCCAAGGCATTAAAAGATGCCGACAAAAATCCGCCAACAATGCAATCGGGGCAAGTAATTAAAAAAGTGCGTTTGCATAAGCCTTTTAGCAAAATGCGAATGTTGAAAAAAAAGCAAGGTCATGAATATCGCGCTATGCAAGAGGGAAATAATCATCATATCGTAATTTATGAGTATGAAGATAAGAAGGGTAAAACCAAACGTGGTGGGCATGTAGTGTCTATGTTTGAAGCTGCACAACGGGCAAGGCATGGGGAGCCCTTGGTTCAAAGAAAATTGGAAGATGGGCAGAAATTTATTATGTCGCTTTCGATTAATGAATTGGTGCAAGTGCCAAAGGGTGATGATGAATTTGAGGTGTATCGAGTGCAGAAAATGAATGCAGCTACTCAAATTACTCTTCGGCATAATGCTGCGGCAAATATAAACGATAACTCTGCTAGGTTATTGGTTATGCCAAATACCTTTAAAGGCTCTAAAGTCGTCATTGATCCATTAGGCCAAGTTTATCCAGCCAATGATTAAACGCATCATTGAAATATCCACTGCACCAGCCTATATATCAGTGAAAGGTATGCAGCTTGTTCTCAAGCGCGAAGGCGATGTGGTTGGCTCTGTTCCGATTGAAGATATTGGCGTATTGATTGTGGATCACCCAGGTTGCACTTATAGCCATGCCGCACTTAATGAGTTGCTTGCCAATAATGTCGCGGTGGTAATTTGCGGAAAGAATCATCACCCTAATGGTTTATTGCTTCCGTTGGATGGTCATTCGGTGCAATCTGAACGATATAGAGTTCAAACTGCGGCCAAAGAACCTGTTAAAAAACGGCTTTGGAAGCAGGTGGTTCAGGCAAAAATAAGGCATCAGGCGTGGTGCTTGGATAGGTGTGAGAAAGAGGGGGGTGATGGCCTTCGATTGCTTGCCAATAAAGTGAAGTCAGGCGATAAAGAGAATCATGAAGCGCAAGCTGCGGCGCGTTATTGGAAGCTTTTATTAGGTAAAGATTTTCGACGTAGACGTGATGGTTTGCCACCGAATGGGATGCTCAATTATGGCTATACGATATTGCGAGCAGCGGTTGCCAGAGCATTGTGCGGCGGCGGTTTACATCCATCGTTTGGTTTGCATCATCATAATCGTTACAATGCCTACCCTTTAGCCGATGACTTGATGGAGCCTTTTCGCCCTTTAATTGATTATCAGGTTTTCCAATATTGGAGGCAAGGGGAGGGTGGTATTACGTCTGAAGTGAAAAAGTCATTGCTTGGGGTGTTATCGCAAGCTGTATTTTTAGCGAGTGAAGAACGACCCTTGATGAATGCCTTACACTTTTTATCGGCGAACCTATTGCGTGGTTTGGCTGGTGATGATGCTCGTTTAATCATCCCTACGCCTGATTAGTGACGCTTTCGGTATTTGGTGGATTTCGTTCAGTGTGGATTGTTGCCATGTTTGATTTACCTACTGATACCAAGCTTGCACGAAAGCATTATACGCAGTTTCGTAAGATGCTTTTAAAAGATGGTTTTGGTATGATGCAGTATTCCGTTTATATCAGGCATTGCGCCTCTGAGGAGAATGCAACCGTGCATTTTGAGCGTGTAAAAGGGTCTTTGCCATCCGATGGAGAGGTAAGGTTGATCCAAATAACGGACAAACAATTTGGAAGAATGGAGGTATTTTATGGTAAAAGACGGAAAAAAACAGAGTCAACACCAGCCCAAATTGAGCTTTTTTAATGCTCTTTTCTATAAGAAGAAAGACTGGATTTCTCCAGCCTTTCAATAACTTACAGTATTTTCATTGTATCTAACGGATGCCTAAAGCCAAGTCACAACGAGGAAGTATGACGAATTCTCGAGCGTTTCA
>JAUZQM010000074.1 GCA_030950985.1 Mariprofundaceae bacterium
CGTTTGTAGCCCATGACATACATCTAACATACATGCTCTAGCCATATCATTAAAAAATTGACGTTTGAGATGTTCAATCAATATGGCGGGATAATCTAAGCCAGGATGGTTTGAAAAGTGTTGGTCTAACTGTTGGCGCAGGCTTGAGCCAAATGTATGGGTAACATCACCACATAACCAAGAAGAAGAAAAAAGTCTTATCCATAGTGCCACCATATTGGTGAAGGAAAGCAAGTGATCCCATGCATAAAAATCATCATCAATGTAATACATGTTTTGCTCAGGGTCGATAGCAAAGTTAGACAAGCCTTCATCTAAACGTTCATCGTTTTTTGCGGCATATCCTAAATAAATACCAGTGATACCCGTGAGGTAGCTAAGTTTTTCAGAAATGTCATGGGTATGATCCATAATGGTGTTGATTGGCGTAAGCAGGTCGGAAATATTGGCTGCAGTCCAGCCCTTTTCAGTTTGCATGCTAAACCATGTTTTACTGGGGTGGTAGAGCTGGCTGGCACATTCCTTCTCATGCTGTTTGCCTGCCCAGGCATAGGCTAATTCTGGGGAAGAGAAATTGAGGTTGCGCTGTGCTTTGAGGATATAATTTTCATTGAGGTGTATGCGGGTTGTTGGCTTGCCTGTTAGCGCTTCGCCGTGCCCAAGCTTGGCCTCGTCTTTTAGCAACAACAAAGCAATAATTGGTGTTTCTATAGCCTTTGGGTGGGCAATCGTTTGAATGGTTGAGCTGTACATAAATAAAGATAACCTCTATAAGTTATGGCGTAACAATGATATTGACAGATAAATTTAAAAGCTTGATTTAAACAAGGCTTTTGTCAATCATTGACATAAAAATGATTGATGTGGAGGAAAGATGGCTGAACATATAACACAAAGTGAACGTGGGTTGAAACATATATCCTTTTTACGCCGTGTATTTTTAAAAAAAATGTCAGGGCAATTGCAAGTTCAGTTTGCAGATGGGAAGAAACAACAACTATGCTTTCACCAAGGTAACTTTATAGGTAATTCCCGAGAAATAACACCTGTCTTGAAGAAATTTTTAGCGACGGCTGTATTAAAGTTCAGGTGGAAAGAAGAGAAACCAGATGTTGAGAATGAGAAAATATCAGGGTGGATAGCGCCATGGATAGCGCTAGCGGATGCCTTACGTGGCTTAGAGATTGATAATGATAGGCTGATTGTCTACCGCCTTACCTTTAGCAACCTGCCCCCCATGGTCTTGAAAAATTGCCCGGTACATAGGTTTGATTTTGAAGATGAAGATAGTTATCGTTTATTGTATCAATTGAGCTTAGGTGCCGCCAGCTTTGAGCCTAAAACCTTTTTCGCAGGGCAGACTGCAAAAGAAGCGTTGAATAAACGGGTACGTACAGTTTTATTGGTTTTTTTACTTGGCTTTTTGCGCCCAATATCTAAAAAAGAAAAAAATAAAAAGAACAGTGTTGTGGCACGTATTCTTAAACGATTTAAAGCCAAAGGAGCTGCATAATGGCAGATGTTGCTAAAATACTTGTTTCAGGACCTTTTGGTTCGGGTAAAACTACATTTATTCAATATGTCAGTGATGAGCAATTTTCAGGGAAAGATGTGCCAACAACCGGTGAATTGGCGAAGTTTAAGGCGATGACGACTGTAGGTATGGATTTTGGCATCTTGCATGTGGATGATGAATTGGATGTGCATTTATTTGGCACACCAGGTCAAGCTCGGTTTGCATTTATGTGGAAAATCATGTCCAAGGGTGCATTGGGCACTATTTTCCTTGTGGACGGTGCATCAGACCGCGCTCTTTCTGAAGCGAAGATTATGCTGAAAACCTATAAAGAAATGCCTGAGATGCAGCTGGTGGTTGGGGTGAGCAAACAAGACTTACCTGAAGCGAAAAGCCTGAATGATATTGCCGAGATGCTTGAATTAGGCAATACTCCTATGTTTGCTGTGGATGCTCGGGCAGAAGAAGATGCTAGATTTTTAATTATGGCGTTGTTGCAAGAGGTGTTAGCGGGGGATGAAGCTGATGATATGGATTTGGAAAGTATTTAATCGAGCCGCCCTCTACTTAGGTCTTCCTCAAAAAGTATAAAATGCGCGAACGGAGCATTTTATACTACAAAGACACCAAGAAACACAAAGAAGTGACCTATAAATGGTTGTTTTCATCATGGAAGTGAGGTTCAAATAAACATAAAGTCATTCCCTCATTCCCACCGTCCTCGGTGGGAATGCATACGCCATGACAATAGGCATCAACTTCCCCAAGGCTTTATATGCATTCCCACGCTGGCGCATGGGAACGAGGGAAATGAGCTTAATAGGCAGTCTGTGTAGCGTTCAAATATGTTGGGATTTTCCATGCCCAAAGATTAATATGTTCCCTCGTTCCCACCGTCCTCGGTGGGAATGCATACGCCTGAACAATAGGCATCAACTTTTCCAAGGCTTTATGCATTCCCACGCTGGCGCATGGGTACGAGGGAAAAATCTAAGCCTCGGAAGTGAGGCTTTAGCCTCGCCCAACTCAGGCTATGCATAAGAATTTCGCCTGATTTTCAAATCTATATCCCTCGTTCCCACCGTCCTCGGTGGGAATGCATACGCCATGAACAATAGGCATCAACTTTTCCAAGGCTTTATGCATTCCCACGCTGGCGCATGGGTACGAGGGAAAAATCTAAGCCTCGGAAGTGAGGCTTTAGCCTCGCCCAACTCAGGCTATGCATAAGGATTTC
>JAUZQM010000075.1 GCA_030950985.1 Mariprofundaceae bacterium
AGTTTGTTTGCAGCAGGTCTGATGCCTTATAACCAAGGTCTTTGCATATATCCGATTTCTCTTTTGTGGTGCTAACATTCTCCACAGTGCTAACTCCGTGCTCTAACCGAACATGGAAAATCTCAGCACCCTCAATTTCGAGCAAATGTGCAGAGTGTGTCGTAAAAAGATATTGATTCGTTGTTTTATCAGATAAAAAGCGAATGAGCTTGCGCTGTAGTAAGGGGTGAATATGAAGTTCTGGTTCTTCAATGCAGAGTATGGCGTCATCCAGTAAGCTCGCTGCCACAGCCAAGATAATCACTTCATGAATCCCAGTCCCCAAAGATTGAAGTGGCAGTGTTTTTCCATCCATGTGAACAAGAATCATCTTGCGATCATATGGAACCTCTATAGTCGCGGACTTATTATCTAGAACTTCCCTAAGGAAATTCTGAATCGCTGCGTACTTTTCCTTTTTATGCTGTTCGGTGAGCGATGGATTTTGCAAGTCCGCAAGCCTTTGAATGATCCCTTTGCCACTAAAATCATCTGGATTGCTACCTGGCTCACCAACTTCACGAATGGCAGGGATAAATTCGACTGCTGGGATTGCGGGCAAAGATGGTGCAATTACTCCTAAAACATCAGAAATCCACTGCTCAATTGAACCACCTCCAGAATATTGGCTCATACTGACCCAAAGTTGTTGCCACGCTTGATGACCCAGCACCTGCTTTAAGTTTTCATTATTCATATGCTTAAGTTGGTAGCCACTATTTAAGGTTGAGGCTTCGTACTCAAACCAAACCATGCCCGAATCTTTATATGTTATGTGAGATATGACTTGCCTAAGAAACGCTATGCTTTGAACATCATTATTTCTTATTTTAGTGTTGAAGTATTCCTCCATTTCAGTCGCATTCAACGGATAAGCAAATTTTATACTGGCTGAATTCGGTATATGACGATCAAGTTCTGAAAAGTTGGTTGACCTATTTGGTTGAGAAATATCAATATTTTTTATAACTTCTGCAAGGTGGTTCTTTAAAAAATATACGATATTCGATTTGCCTGAATTATTTTTACCAATGATAAAATTGATTTTTTTCAGCGGTGCAATCACGGCCAACTCATCACCAAAACTTCGATACCCAGAGAACCCAAACCCTTTCAAGCTCATTATACCCCCCCTTTGAAAGCGCTATCAAGCAGTGATGCTTTGAGCGTGGTGAGGTCGTTGATTTTTTCTTGGGTCGAGGCTTCCAATTTTCGGGTGCGTTCAGCAAGGGAATTAAGGTAAGAAACTATCCGCTGTTGTTCTTTCATCGGTGCCAATGGAACTTTTATTGCTTTAAGTTTTTTCAGATTTGTCCTTGTTATTGCTGCTCCTGAAATATCACCAATCATCAACTCTTGCCCAGTTGGGCTTTGCAGAAAATAATTCAGGAAATGAGGCAACATGAGTTCCCGTTTTAACTTCACCAAGGCCACACTGGATAACAATGAAAATGCTTCATCCAGCGTATTGAGACAGCATGTTCCAGTCATAGCGCCGTCTTTCGTAATCAATTGATCAAGATTCTCAGGGTTACATCTCGCATAAATCTCATCATGCACCTCTTTTTTAATATAGGTGACATTATCAAGCTTCAAGCCGTCAAACTTTATGTTTTTTGATGTGATATATTTATAAAGCCCATCTTGTTTATCATGAAACTGCTCTTTAGGAGAATGATGCGTTCCATCAGAAACAAGGTTTGAAACCGTTTGCAATACTTCACATGACCATGATTCTGGTGGTGATTCAATATTCCCCGTCGGTACCAATGCAGAGTTCAGCGCACTTGCAAACAGGGCTTTGGAGAGTTTGAGGGTTTGCTGGAGGTGGGTGATGGCGGTGTCGATGCGGGTGAAGATCGCGTCGAGCTTGGCGACGATGCGTTTTTGTTCGTTGAGGGGCGGGAGGGGGATTTGCAGTGACTTAATAAAGCCTATCTTTACACCCTTTACTGTCGCCCCCGTTCCATTTGATTCAATAAACTTGGCATTTCCTTTAAACCAAAAAAAGAGATAATCAACATCAATATCACAGGCTGGAATCACGCCTCTAAGGTCTTGGTTAATTGCCACATCTGTTTGTGTTCGAGAGACTTTCCCAAGCCCCACACGAGTTGCAATCACAAGGTTACCTTTTGGTATGATATTAGAAGAGCAAGAGGCTAATCCTTCATGCGTAATTCTAAACTCAGTATTTACAAGCGTATCCACATTAAGATCTCTAACGCTTGCCCAATTTATATCGCCATCCCAATATTTGCGTTCTTTTTTACTGGGAGTGGCACCGCCAATTAACTTTGCGACAGTTCCAAGCTGGGAATAGTTCCACCCCTCCGGCAGTTCATACAACTCTTGCCCCACCTCTATTTCTCCGCCAACAGTGCATCAATCTCACCGAGCAGGTTGGTTACGGCAGCCTCTTTCTCCTGAATCAGCTCCAGAATCTTGCGTGGTGGCAGGTGTTCCACATCCTTCTGTTTGGCGGGGTTCTTGGCGGACAGATCATAATCCTTTTTCAACGTATCTACGGGCACAATCCATGAATGATCGG
>JAUZQM010000076.1 GCA_030950985.1 Mariprofundaceae bacterium
AGGGCGCGGCTAAAGCCGCACACAGCAACGTTCATCCCCGAAATCTGATTAAAAAACCATGAGATGATGGTATGCGTAACATCAGTCACTTAAATGTTTTTTTAAATATTTCCCTGTCCATGATTGCTCACATTGAGCCACTTTTTCAGGTGTACCACTGCTCACCACATGACCACCACGATCGCCACCTTCAGGCCCCATATCAACAATCCAATCAGCTGTTTTAATCACATCAAGATTGTGTTCAATGACCAAAACAGTATTGCCTCGATCCACCAAAGCATGGAGTACCTCTAACAATTTAGCCACATCTGCAAAGTGCAAACCCGTGGTTGGTTCATCCAAAACATACAAGGTGTCGCCCGTTGCTTTGCGTGCCAATTCTTTGGCAAGTTTAACGCGTTGTGCTTCGCCACCTGACAGCGTGGTTGCTGCCTGCCCTAAATGAATATAACCCAAACCCACTTGGTTCAAGGTGGTTAAACGTGTTTTTAAGGGCGCGATGGCTTCAAAAAACTCAAGGGCCTCATCGACAGTCATCTTTAAAATTTCGTCAATATTTTTACCTTTATAACACACATCCAAGGTCTCTCGGTTGTATCGTTTTCCCTGACAGGTTTCACACGCCACATAGACATCAGGTAAAAAGTGCATTTCAACTTTAATAATGCCATCGCCCTGACATGCCTCACAGCGTCCACCTTTCACATTAAACGAGAAACGCCCCGGTTTATATCCTCGCGCTCTTGATTCAGGAACACCTGAAAATAATTCACGAATCGTCGTAAAAATTCCTGTATAGGTTGCAGGGTTAGAGCGTGGTGTACGTCCAATAGGGCTTTGATCAATATCAATAATTTTATCAATCAATTCAGCACCAATGAGTGCTTTATGATGGCCGACACGATTGGTTTTGAGACCAAGATGGCGTGCAAAAGCACGGTATAAGGTATCCAATGTTAGGGTGGATTTTCCAGAACCTGATACGCCTGTAATACAACTGAATCGCCCAATGGGAAATAAGGCAGTGACATCGTTTAGATTATGTTCACTTGCCCCTTCAATGCCCAACATAGGATGTTTTTTAGGCACGTTTCGGCGTTTGGGTACAGCAATAAATTTGCGACCCGATAAATAATCTGCGGTAAGGCTGTTGCTCGCTAAAATATCATTCAACGAACCTGCTGCGACGATTTCTCCCCCATGTTCCCCTGCAAAAGGTCCCATATCGACAATAAAATCAGCCGTGCGAATCGCATCTTCATCATGTTCCACCACAATGACAGAATTGCCCAAATCTCGCAGTCGTTTGAGTGTGGTCAGCAAACGATCATTGTCACGCTGGTGCAAGCCAATGGAAGGCTCATCCAAAATATACAAGACTCCCACCAATGCCGAACCAATTTGTGTGGCAAGGCGGATACGTTGGGCTTCACCACCTGAAAGTGTGCCTGCTGTGCGTTCCAAACTTAAATAATTCAGACCCACTTCAATCATAAAACCCAAACGTGCTGAAATTTCTTCCAAGACTTTTTCAGCAATGGTTTGATCTTGAGCATTGAGTTTCAGCGTCTTAATCCATCCTTGTGCTTCATGCAAGGGTAGTGCGCAGACCGTTGGTAACGATAAATCACCCACCAAAACATGGCGTGCAGCGCGATTAAGTCGTGAGCCTTTACAATTAGGGCAAGCAATCGCATTGATGTATTTGGATAATGCTTCACGCACATCATCGGATGATGTTTCACGGTAACGGCGTTGAAGATTTGGAATGACTCCTTCAAAAGCTCGACTTACGGTGCGGCTTTGTGAGCCAGTTTGATAGATGAAATCAACTTTTTTCCGACCTGTACCATAAAGAATAGCTTGCTTGGCATCCTCAGGTAAATCAGTCCACGATGTCTCCATCAAGATGCCCAAATGCGTTGCCACAGATGCAAGTGTTTGATGAAACATCACCGTTTCATGCCCTCCCCACGGCGCAATCACGCCTTTCTCTAAGGATAAGCTATCATCAGCAATCACCAAATCAGGATCAAACACACTTTGAACACCCAAACCATCACATTTAGGACATGCACCTGCGGGTGAGTTAAATGAGAATAAACGTGGTTCGAGTTCGGGGTAGGAAATGCCACAATCAGCACAGGCATAATGTTCAGAAAATAATCGTTCTTCATCATCCAACAAGGCAATCAACATACCTTCACCATAACGCAAGGCAGTTTCCACCGAATCCGCCAAACGGGTACGAATGCCATCACGAATCACCAAACGATCCACCACCAGTTCAATCGTGTGTTTATGTGTTTTCTTCAAGGCAGGGACATCATCAAGCGGCATCACATCACCATCAATGCGTACGCGAACAAAACCATCTTTACTTGCTTGTTCCAACTCTTTGCGAAACTCACCTTTTCTTGCGCGCACAATAGGGGCAAGGAGTTGTACTTTACTGCCTTCATTCAAACCCAATAATTGTTCAATAATGGCACTGGCTGGCTGGGCTGTAATAAGTTGACCACATGCATGGCAATGAGGTTTGCCAATGCGTGCATACAATAAACGCAGGTAATCATAAACTTCAGTAATCGTCCCTACGGTAGAACGAGGGTTGCGACTGGTTGTTTTTTGTTCGATTGAAATAGCGGGCGATAAACCTTCTATCGAATCCACATCAGGGCGTTCCATCATCCCCAAAAATTGCCGCGCATACGCCGATAAAGATTCGACATAACGGCGTTGCCCTTCCGCATATAAAGTATCAAACGCTAAGGAAGATTTGCCTGACCCTGATACGCCTGTAATCACGACCAATTGATTACGCGGTAAATCAATATCAATATTTTTTAGATTGTGAACACGCGCACCTTGAATACGGATGATGTTTTTTTTATCCATCATTACTTACCCCTTGGTTTGACGTAAATGGGTGAAAACACTCAGTGCTGTATCATCAATATGGTTGATGTGTGCATATTCAGTGCGAAAATCCGCATTTAATGGGCGTAAAAACGGATTGGTTGATTTTTCAATCCCGATGGTCGATGGAATCGTCGGTTTTTGTTCCATGCGTGTTTGTGTATCACGATGAATGCGTGCTTTTAAGGCTGCGTTATTGGCATCAACACCGCGTGCAAAACGTAAATTGGGCAAGGTATATTCATGGGCGCAATATACTTTGGTATCGTCATCAAGCTGGGCAAGAGCTTGTAAACTTTGCCATGTTTGTTCAAATGTTCCTTCAAAAATACGGCCGCAGCCCGCACCAAACAAGGCATCACCACAAAACAACGCATCATCAAACAGATAAGCAATATGTCCCAAAGTATGCCCGCCCACATCAATAATATCAGCCTGCAAACCACCCAATTGAAACGCTTGTTCAGGTGATATGGCTATATCAATGCAAGGAATACGTGCTGCATCATGAGCAGCTCCAACCACAGTACAGTTCCAACGTTGTTTCAGTGCTTTGTTACCATCCGTATGATCCCAATGATGATGCGTATTCAAAATATGGGTCAGTGGTTTACCCAATCGCTTACACGCTTGATTCACAATACTGGCATCAGCAGGGTCAATCACAGCTAAAACAGAATCGATTTTGGATTCCATAAGATAAATGTAATTATCATTTAAGGCAGGTAGTTGGTGAATTTGAAAGCTTGAATGTTGATATGATGACATAACGCCCTATCTTAGCTCGCGTTTATCTTCATACAATCAAGGAACATTACTTATTCTATGTCACATGGTTCAACAAAAACCGTTATCGCCGCGATAATTGGCAATAGCATCGTCACCACTGCAAAATTCATTGGCTTTTTTCTTTCAGGCTCCAGTGCTTTACTAGCCGAAGCAATTCACTCACTGGCAGACACCGCCAATCAATGTTTGTTATATTTGGGCTTAAAGCGTGCATCGCGAAAGGCTGATATTCATCATCACTTTGGTTATGGACAAGAACAGTATTTCTGGAACTTAATTTCGGCCGTCACTATTTTCTTTTTAGGTTGTATTTATACGATCCTACACACGGTAGGACAAATTCAACAGAATCATCAACCTGAAATATCTTGGATTCCATTTAGTATTATTGGTCTTGCCTTTATGGTCGAAGGTTTTACTTTTTCAATCGCATTAAAAGAATTTCTATCCCAATGCCGAAGTGAAGGAAAAACGGTTCGTGAATATTTTTTCACTACCTCTGACCCCACCACCTTAGCCGTATTGATTGAAGATAGCGTGGCGATCTTGGGCTTAGTGTTGGCATTAATCGGCATTGGTTTATCCATGTGGACGGGTTACGCTATCTTTGATGGTATTGCTGCCATTGCCATTGGCTTATTGATGGGTGCTTTGGCATTGTTTTTAGCATCCACCAATCGTAAATATCTTTTGAATTATTCCGATGATGATGTCAATGAAGTGGCAACACGTTTATGGACTTCCGATGCGCAAGTACAAGCAGTGCCATTGGTGAATAGCATTGTCCTTTCACCAAGAGAAACATTATTGATGGCAGAAGTTGAGTTGCGCGAAGAAGCGATGTTTGCTGATATGAGTGAGGCTGAAATTCAACAAGCCATTCGTTTTATGCGAAAATTAAACGCCATTCGACGCTCTTTGGAAGAAGATGTGATAAAGCTTGCGCCTGAAGCAAAATACATTTTTATCGAATTTGCATCACCACCTGTAAAACCTGATGAAAATAAGGGTGGTATGCAGACATAACATGCCTACAGTTGGCATGACTACATTTTAAAGGAGTATGTGATGAGTGTATTAGTTGGTAAGAAAGCGCCTGAATTTACAGCAGCAGCTGTCATGGCAGATGGTTCCATTAACGAAAACTTTTCTTTGGAAGATTATAAAGGAAAAACAGTGGTATTGTTTTTCTATCCATTGGATTTTACGTTTGTATGCCCGTCTGAATTGATTGCCTTTGATCACCGTATCAAAGAATTTGAAGCACGTGGTGTACAAGTGATTGGTTGTTCTGTTGACTCTCAATTTAGTCATGTTGCATGGCGTAATACAGCTATAAATGATGGTGGTATTGGTCCTGTAGCATATCCTTTGGTGGCTGATTTAAGCAAAACGATTGCCGCTGATTATGATGTCTTGGTTGGTAATGAAAGCTTGCAAGATGATGATGGTGACATGATTCATTTGTTGGGTGGTTCTGTTGCATATCGCGGATCATTCTTGATTGATAAAGAAGGCAATGTACGTCATCAAGTGGTCAATGACTTACCATTGGGTCGTAATGTCGATGAAATGTTGCGTATGATTGATGCGCTTCAATTCCATGAAGAACATGGTGAAGTTTGCCCCGCTGGTTGGAATAAAGGCGATAAAGGCATGGTTGCCGATGCAGATGGTGTCGCATCTTATTTGGCTTCAGAATCCGATAAACTTTAAATCGCGTTACTGTTAAAGGTTTGAAAAGAGCGGCTTAAACATGGTTTAAGTCGCTTTTTTTATTTTATTACTGATATTTTCACGTTGATGAAAAAGAAGCGTCATCCTATGCTTGGGAGCTAATTTAACATGCTTTGGAAGTGGGGGGTGTTGCCGGGCCAAAAAAA